>NZ_JBXVVK010000007.1:0-157114 GCF_057219715.1 Staphylococcus sp. 510
GCATGTCTTGCGTACGGGTATTTTATTATTGGAAAAATTGTATGAAGCCCATAACAATGATGACACCTATTAAGTCGATTAAGAAAGCACCGACAATAGGGACAACTAAATAGGCTTTTGGAGAATTGCCATATTTTTTAGTAATTACATCTAAATTCGCCATTGCATTAGGTGTAGCACCTAAACCATGACCTATAAATCCACCGACCATTACTGCTGCATCATAATCTTTTCCTAAACCTCTAAATAGAACGAAAATAGAGAACAAGATCATAAATACAACTTGTACAAGAACGATAATGATTAATGGTAAAGCTAATGAGTAAATTTCAGTTAGCTGAATGCTCATTAAAGCTAATGATAAGAAGATACCTAGCGAAATATCTCCAATTTGTTCGTTAATTTTTAGGTCAACAATGTTGAAACCAGCAGCTTCAGAAATATTACGCACGAATACTGCGACAAACATTGAACCTACATACATTGGTATATTAACGTTAGTTAAATCAGTAAATGTATTTCCAATATATGTACCAAGTGCCATACAGAAAACTAAAATCGTGAACTGTATAAAGAAAATTTGAGTAGGTTTATATTTTTCATGAAGTGATTGATTATATTCAACTTCACCATAATTCTTAAATGAATCGTCACTATGTTCAGGTTTTAGGTTATAACGTTTAATTAAGAACTTAACAACTGGTCCACCAATTAAACCACCAAATACTAAGCCTAATGTTGCGGCTGCAAGGGCGGCTGTGACAGCGGAATCAATCCCCATATCTTGAATGGTTTTACCATAAGCGGCCGCATTACCATGACCACCTTCCATTGACATTGACCCTGCAGTTAAACCTAGTAAAGGTTTGATATTTAATAACTTCGCTAATGAAATACCAATTACATTTTGACAGAATGCCATAATACCACAGAACATAAAGTACAATAGCATGACCTTTCCGCCAACTTTAAATAGTTTAAGAGATGCACCGAGTCCGATTGTTGTGAAGAATGCCAACATAAAGAAATCCTGTATAAATGAGGCATCTAATTTAATTTTCACAATATTAAATGAATCTAAGACAGCTACTAAAATAGCAAAAATTAAACCACCAATTACTGGTGCTGGAATACAAATTCTTCTTAAAATCGAGACATGATTAATGATCGTTTGACCAATAAGATATAAAATACATGCTAAACACAGTGTGGTAATAGCATCTAATTCAATCATTTTAACTCCCCCTTAGAAGTTATCCCAAAACCTATGTTTATGTGCTATTCAATTAAAATATGTAAGCGTTATAAAAAGCCACAATATCCATTATACATATGTGTGCACAATAAATCTAGTTTTGAAATTAATACCAATTATATTTATGGCTATTACTCATTAATCTAAAAAAGTTTTTATCTTTATTAATTTAAAAGTGTGGAAGAAGAGAATATGATTATTCGTAAGTAATTATTATCTAGTACCTTGCAATGTACAGTAGCGGGTGTTATATTATAGATACTAACTACTGTGTAATGTTCAGTACTGATTATTACACTATGGAGGTTTAACTATGAACACACAGTTTAAAAAGGGTGCATTAGAACTGATAGTCTTACTTATCATTAAACGAGAAGATCAGTACGGTTATTCTTTAGTACAAAATATTTCTCGTTATATGACGATTGCAGAAGGCACCGTCTATCCTTTGCTACGAAGATTGGTAAAGAACGGAGAACTATCGACGTATTATCAACCATCAAGCGAGGGACCAGCAAGAAAATATTATCGGCTTACCGATCAAGGTCAAGAAAGATTAGCATTATTGAAAGAAGAATGGCAAATGTTTTCAAATGCAGTTAATACCTTTGTAGAGGAGAGTGAACGCAATGAATAAAGATACTTATCTAAAACAACTCATAAGTCATTTAAAACATATGGATAAAGATGAGAAAAAGGATATCTATAATGAATACGAAACACATTTTGTAAGTGGTAAAAATGAAGGTAAATCTGAAGAAGAGATTGCAAAACATTTAGGAAATCCTAAGATGATTGCTAAAGAATTAAATGCTTCATTGGCTATTGATAAAGTTAATGAGAAAAAGAATGCAAAAAATATTTTGAGTGCTATTTTAGCGGTCATGGGTTTAGGATTACTTAATTTCTTTATTGTATTAGTACCGGCATTCTTTTTATTTATGTTTTTGCTTACTTTAGTTATATTTACAATCACACTCTTAAGTGCACCAGTATTTTTAATTATTAAATATATTACTGAAGGTGTAAATTCTATTATTTTATATGATGTTTATATGAGTGGTTTCATGTTTGGTGTCGGTTTAATGCTATTAGCTATTAGCATTTTCTTATGTCATTGGATACTTAAATTAACGATTATGTATTTAAAATGGAATATCTCAATTGTGAAAGGAAGTGTTCATTCATGAAAAAGCTAGTCTTAACGTTATTTATTTTTGGACTAATTTTAAGTATTGGTTTTGGTATAGGCGTTTTTTCAGAATGGAAAACATTAGCTTCAAAGAAAGACAATGGCACTAAGTTAAATAAAGTTTATAAAGAGCGTATTAATAGCATTAACTTAGATGTTGATGAAAGTGATATTGAAATCAAACATGGTAGTAAGTTCTCAATTAAAGAAAAAGGCAACGAAGATAAGAAAGTCAATAGTAGTGTGAAAAATGGGAAGTGGCATATTAGTGATCAAGACCATCAATCAAATATTAATTTTAGAATTGGTTACATGACAAAGCACAAATTAGTAATCACAGTTCCAAAAGCGATTGATCATTTAACTGTAAAAGGTGACTCTGGTGATGTCACTATCGACAATATAATAAGTAAGAATACAGATATTACGGTAGATTCATCAGATATTTTCTTGAAAGATAGTAAGCTAGGAAAACTAAAAGTAAACAATGATTCAGGAGATATATCAACAACTCACATTGAATTCACCAACGGCAAAGTAAACAATGATTCAGGCGATATAGAATTGAGTAAGAGTGTTCCAGATCAACCCTTATATGTATCGAACGATAGTGGAGATATTACTTTGAATTATCAACATCACCCTAAAAACACAACATTTATTGCACATAATGATTCAGGAGAATCAAAGTTTGATAACAAAGAATTTAAGCGTCATCGAATTGGAAATGGGGACAATAACGTCGAGATGTTTAATGACTCTGGGGATATCAACGTGCAATAAAGTCAATTTTAGAGGTCAGAATTGAAGTTGTTCTGGCCTCTATCATTTTATTTCCAAGTGTCATCAGGATTTAGGAAGTCTGATTTCTTCATTCGAGAAACATAAGGGTTCCCTTTAACTGTGTAACGAAATGGTTTGTTAGTCCATTCGCCTTTATTCGGTATGCCTATACGTCCGCTTTCAATAATTGATTTAGGGTATTTACGATGTTTGATGTCGATAGAAAGTCGACATTGATTTAAAGTAGCGCCATCAATTGAACGTGGAATATTAAAGGCTTTAGTCCATTTTCCAGGACCATTAGTTACTTCAAACCCACTTTTGCCACGATTAATTTTCATAGCTTCAATACCATCTTCAGGTTCAATTGCGCGTATAAGCACACCTTCAGGTACACCAGCATCTCTTGTCACAAAGTTAATTAGTAGATGCGTATGCATAACGTGTGCATAAATCGTACCACCTGATTGATATAAAGATGTCACTTTAGGTGTTCGCTTTCCACCATATCCGTGAGCAGCACGATCTTTAATACCTAAATAAGCTTCTGTTTCCACAATATAGCCAGTATATGTTTGTTGATCATCTTGATATATAATACGAACACCGAGTAAAGCTTTAGCAATGTCCGTTGTGCTACGTTGTCTAAAATCCATAAATTTGGCACCTCTATAAAAATATTTGTTATAAGAATTTATTCTAAAATTTCTTAAAATATTTTTGATTTATATTTTTAAATGTCTTGTTGTTTGATACAATGACAATAGAAACAATATTATTACTTAATTAATGTATCAGAGTTATTAAGAGTAATAAAATAAATTGAATTGATGATCTGAAAGGGAGCCACTAACATGAGAGAAAAAGTTGGTTTTAAAGCATCATTTAAATTATTTTGGTCAAATTATTTTAATTTTAAAGGGAGATCTAGACGTAGTGAATATTGGTTTATGCAATTATGGCATTTAATCTTTATGTGTCCTGCCATTATACTTATGATTATTGGTTACCCAAGTTTATTCTTAGGTGCATTTAATGAAAGTAGTGGCGTTTTAGGTGTTGGGATTATTTGTATATTTATAGGGACTATTTATATACTCATTTATTCATTGGCTACCATTATTCCTAATTTGGCTATTTTAGCACGTCGCTTCCATGACACTTCTCGTTCAATGTTGATTCCAATGATTGCGTTTGTCATTGGAGTATTATTGAATGTATTTAATATTGTTATTAATGCTAGTGGCCTAATAGATAATGTAGGCGCATTGATCACATATTATATTATCGCTTTAATCTGTCTCGTATTAGGTGTTTATAATATTGTGGTGAGTTGCTTAGATAGTAAGAAGGAAAGCAACAAATATGGCCCAAGTCCTAAATATGAAATAAACGAACCGGTTAACGAACCGAATTACAATCCAGTTGACAAAGCGAAGTTATATCGCAATACAACAAATGAAATTTAAATTTTTAAAGGCTAGTGTCATTAATGATGCTAGCTTTTATTTGAAAGTAAGTGTCATATATATTTGACACTTACAAAAATGACTGTCTATAATTAAAGTAATATTAACTGAAAGAAGTGATTGATTGCGTTGAATAGAGTGAAGCAATATCGAGCACATCAAAAGATGTCTCAACAGGAGCTAGCTAGGCGCATTGGTGTATCTAGACAGACAATCAATATGATAGAAAATGATAAATATAATCCATCGCTTAAATTATGTATAAACATAGCTAAAGTATTATCCGTTACACTTAATGATTTGTTTTGGGAAGGTGATTAATTATTTTTAACAAATTCACATTTAAAGATGAATTGAAAAATGAAATTATAAGTGCTTATTTAGCAAAAGTAAGTGTGGTTGTATGTATGATGATATTTTTAATATGGTATTTTGAAATCGTTTTTGATATCAATCGAAGTTATCTATCGCCTTTTTTAATAGGTGGGTTACTGATTCTGATAGTGACCCTGTGTAGATTAGTTATGTATGAAGAGTTTGTAGGTACACCGATGATTTATGTTAATGATGAGAAAGAAAAACGATTTTTAAATCGTAGAACAAGAATGAAACATATCCCTTTTTTAATTTTAATTATGCTATATCTAACATGTGTTGATAATATAGTGGTACCTTTAATAACTCATATTAAAATGTTCGATCATTTAGTTTCGAGTATAGGTTTTATGATTGCGATTATAATTATGATGTTCGTGAGCGATAAACGTATCAAAATATCTGACACACCCACTGTTCCAGCAATGGAGAAGATTAATACACAAGATCGTATGCTTAATATGATTCCAAATTATAATTTCAGTGATGAATATGAAAGAACTCGAATAATTAAGGCATATTCAAGTAATGCAATATGGCAATTAATCGTGTTATTGTTTGTAAGTATCATTGATATCATTGTTGAACATATTATGGGGCATGTGCCTATTTCGAGTTATGTGGCAATTGCAGTAGTTGTCATTGCAGCACTATGTATCACTTATCGAATAAAAAAACTTAAATCATAAAAAATAGCTATACTTGCGTTGAATCAATTTTATCAACGACAAGTATAGCTATTTATATTTAATAACAATTATTCTGTTTCGTGGATATATGATAGTTCTGGATGTTCACGACCTAATAAATCATGTAGTTTTTGATATTTATCAAATAGTTTTTCATAATGTTTTACTTTTTCTGGATCTGGTTGTTTTTCATAGTATACAGGTTGTTTCATGTGTTGTACGGTTTCTCTTAATGTATCATATGCACCACCCACATTTGCGCCCAACATAGCAGCGCCTAATGCTGTTGCATTTGATGATTCTAAAACGACAACTTTTTTATTTAATACGTTGGCATAGATGTCTACGAGTAATCGACTTTTCTTAGGAATACCACCAGAAGCATAAACAGTATGAACTGGAATATCATTATCTTCGAATTGTTTCATAATCATTTTAGTACCGAAAGCAGTAGATTCTAAGTAAGCACGATGAACCATTTCGAATGGTGTTTGCAATGTTAATCCAAAGACACTTCCTGTTAAATGGCTATCACTTAAAATACTTCTATTACCGTTGTGCCAGTCTAAGACAACCACGTGTTGGTCTTCAACAGGAATTTGAGATGCGAGGGTCTCTAAATATTCTAAGACACTCTTATCTTGTTTCGCTGCTTCTTCAACGATATGTTGTGGTGCCATACGTTCAGAGTAACTGAATAAATCACCTACAGCTGCTTGACCCGCTTCATAAGCATATAACCCAGGAATAATAGCGTCTTTAACTGAACCTGTAATAGAAGGGATAGGTTCTTGTTTCGGGTCTAACATTAAGTGACACGTGCTTGTTCCTATAACCGGTGTGAATTCACCTTTTTCAATTGCACCTGCACCTAAAACGCCAGAGTGGGCATCAATCATGTAAGGGGAAATCTGTACATTGGAAGATAGTCCCCATAAGTTTTGATAGTACTCTGATAATGAACCAGCGCTATCTCCAATTTGAATGACAGGTGCTTCACATTTATCTTTGACGATTTGTGGTAATTCTGGATCTACAGTTTCAAAGAAATCATAATTAAAGCCATTTACTTCATCATAGAATCCTTTGAATCCTATACCACAGTTAGAGCGAATATTTTGATTGACGAGTAAGCTCGTCATATAATCTCCAGCTTCCATTATATAATGGGCACGTTCTAATAACTCAGGTGCTTTATGTTTTACTTCGAGAATTTTTGGAATCATCCACTCACTGTTTACACTATGGCCATAATAATCTAACCAATTTTGATTGGCTTTTTCATTGGCTTCAACCATTTGAGTTGCTTCGTCTTGAGCGCCATGATGTTTCCATAATTTAACATAGGCATGAGGATGATTTGCTAGGTCTTCATTCATATGTAATGGTTTGAAATTTTCATCTAAAAAGACGACTGTACAACTAGTAAAGTCAACACCAATACCTACGACCTCATCTTTATTAACTTGGCTTTCTTCTAAAACGTGTTTCACACCGTTTTCTAGTACGTGGTGATAATCACCAGCATGTTGTAAGAAGTAATTATGGGGTAAGGTTTCTCCACCTAATTCTTCAGCGATGGTACCATGTTGATAAGTCTCTTCATAACTTGAAACAATTTTTCCATCAGATGTATTTACTAAAATGACACGACCAGATGCTGTGCCGTAATCGATACCAATACTATAACTCATTCTATATATCCCCTTTAAATTTAATGTCTTGTTTAATTATCTCTAAGAAGTTAATTTTAATTTAATCTTCTATGATAAAATTAATGATAGTGCTTACATAAATAATTGTAAAGTTTGACATATTGCAAAATCTAAATTCATTAATAGAACTAATAATGTTATATTAAATAATAATAAAAATATGATTTGGGGAGGGTAAACATGTCATTACATATTGATCATGTGACGAAGAAGTTCAATCAATTTACAGCAGTCAATGATATTTCTATTCATCTTGAAAAAGGGAAGATGCTTGGTTTTTTAGGTCGTAATGGTGCAGGTAAGACAACTACCTTTAGAATGATATTAGGATTAAGTGAACCAACTGAAGGACACATTACATATGATGGCCATGCGATAGATCAATCAATGTATAATCGAATTGGGTACTTACCTGAAGAACGTGGCTTACATCCCAAAATGACTGTTGAAGATGAACTAACATATCTTGCAACACTCAAAGGAATGTCTAAATCTGACATTAAGAAAAATATTGATTATTGGCTCAAACGATTTGCTATTACAGAAAATCGTCATAAGCGCATTGATGCATTATCCAAAGGTAATCAACAAAAAATTCAATTATTAGCAAGTATGTTGCACCAACCTGAATTACTTATATTAGATGAACCCTTTAGTGGATTAGATCCTGTTAATGTTGAATTACTCAAATCAGCCGTAAAGGATTTGAATGATCAAGGTTCAACAATTATTTATAGTTCTCATCGTATGGAACATGTTGAAGAGTTATGTGATGATGTATGTATCTTGAATCATGGTGAACTTGTAGTTTCAGGTGACATACATGACGTGAAAGCATCACATGGTTATAAACAAGTTATCATTGAAACGGATAAATCAATGCCTGACATAGCAGATATTGAAGGTGTGTTGGATATTGAAACCAATAAACGCCATATTAAAGTGACGATACAAGATGAATCCGTTGCAGAAAATGTATATCATCAAGTCATCTCTCATGGATATGTACGTCGATTCCAAATGTTAGAGCCTTCTCTGAAAGACATCTTTATTGATAAGGTGGGTGATTTACATGAATAAATTTTGGGCTACATTCGGCCTTACTTATAAGAGTAAAGTGAAATCTAAATCCTTTATCATCTTCATGGCGATTGTCATTATTTTAATGATAGCATTATCCAATGCCGATAAAATCATGGATATGTTTAAAGGTGACGGTGATCAAATCGGTATCGTAACGAATAGTGAACCCATATATAAAGCCATTAAGCAACAAGGAAATGTGATTGATGAAGATGCTTCATTTAAGAAGGTAAATAAACAAGAAGCTAAGAAGCAAGTAAAAAATGAAAAGCTAAAAGAAGCCTATATCATTAAGCTGAAAGATAAACAACAGTTATCAGCAACTATTATCAGTAAAGAAAGTGTCTCACAAGAAAAAGAGCAAAAAGTAAATGGGGTACTGACATCAATTCAATCAAAACTAGTCGCATCGCAACTACATCTCAATAACAATGATTTGAAAAAATTACAGTCTCAAAGTAAGGTTGACAGTCAAGTCCTATCAGATAAGAAAAATCAACAATTGAATGAAGGTCAAAAACTACTTAATTTAGTTCTAGTGTATGCGATACTAATGTTGATGTTCTTTATTGTTTTCAATTATGCAACGCAGGTCGCAATGGAAATTGCTACAGAGAAAACATCAAGAGTCATTGAAATGATTATTACTAGTGTGTCGCCCATTACTCATATTATGGCTAAGATTGCAGGGGTTATCGCTGTCGCGTTAACACAAATCGTAATGATTGTTGTTGTAGCTATCATTTGTATCTTTGCCTTTGATTTAAAACGAATGTTAAAAGGTTTCGATGTATCCATGAGTCATATCACTTGGCAAGTTTTAATCGTAGGTCTGTTATGTATGATTATAGGCATCTTAACATACGTATTGTTAGCAGCTATATTAGGTTCTTTAGCAACAAGAATTGAAGATATTAATCAAACGTTAATGCCATTAACGTTATTTGCAATGATTGCTTTTTATATCGCGATTTTTAGTATGTTTAAACCAGAAATATTATTATTAAAAATCACTAGTTTTATTCCATTTTTAGCACCTTTTGAATTGTTAGTACGTGCTCAATCGACTGAGTTACAAGTTTGGGAAATCATCGTTAGTATATTAATCTCAGTTGTAGTCATGCTTATTTTATTATGGATTGCTGTTAAAACATATAAAGATTCTGTATTAACTTTTGAAAAAGGACTTTTTAACACCATTAAAAAGGTTATGAAAAAATAAATAAAAGAGGAAGTGCATTAAATTAAACTTGTAAGAGTTTACAAAATGTTCTTCCTCTTTAATTTGCATTTTACTATGGCATATTAGTAGAAAAAGTGTAACAATATGTATGTATTAGAAAGCACGTTAATATTATACAATAGATGATAAATACGCGTCACAATTGACATTAAACATTGATTAGTGACTCACTATCCCGAGTCACATAGACATATGTATTTAACGATAGCACAATAAAGTCCATGTCTCTGATTTAAGAGGTAGATATTTAATATGACTTCATGTATGTTGTATAAAGTGAAGTTTCATAGATAATTAATAGGAAGGCGTTATGATTGTGATGATGTATTCATTTCTCATATTTATATTAGCGGGTGTATGTGAAATTGGAGGCGGCTACTTAATATGGTTATGGCTTAGGGAAGGTCAACCATCCTGGCTAGGCGTTATTGGCGGCTTGATACTCATTTTGTATGGTGTGATTGCAACACTACAAACATTTCCAACATTTGGAAGAGTATATGCTGCATACGGGGGCGTATTCATCGTTATGAGTTTAGTTTGGTCTATGCTTATTGATAAGAATATGCCAGATAAATACGATATATTGGGTGCATTAGTCTGTTTAATAGGCGTTTTAATTATGCTGCTGCCACATAGGGCTTAATAAACGTGTTTGAAAGGGAGAAGTATGTAATGAATGTTGAAATTGAGCATCAAAGATATGGTGTAGACTTAATTAAAATTGATAATGAAGAGACCAAAATTGTGTTTACTAATTATGGTGCAAGAATTGTGTCATGGAAATATCATGACAACAATATTGTATTAGGGAATGTTGTTGAAGCGGACGAATTTTATTTTGATAATCCATTTAGATTTGGGGCGACTGTTGGACGATATGGTGGCCGTATTTCAAATGCGACTTTTAATTTAGAAGGAGAAACATACAAGTTAGAGGCCAACGATGGCCAACATCATATACATGGTGGCAACCATGGTTTAGACTCTAAATTATTTGACTATGAAGTTATAGACGATTTAGGACATGTCAAAATCATTTTCAAAACAACGTTACAAGAAACAGATGATCATTATCCTGGAAATATGGAGATTAAAGTCACTCATACATATGATGCGGATCATTGTTGGACAATTCAATATGAAGCTACATCAACAAAGACTACTTTGTTTAACCCGATGAACCATGTTTATTTTAATCTTAATCGTGATAATAACGTTATTGATAATCATCGAGTGTCTAGTTCTAAATTGAATATGTATCCACTTAATGAGGAGCATATGATCAGTTCAGACAGTACGTTAGATTTACAACGGATATTTAATAAGGACGACATATACTTTAAAGACATATTTGAAAGTAGCCATGATCAAATAGCACAACAAGTGGCTCAATTTAATGGTTTAGATCATCCATTTAAAGTAGGGGAACAACAATTATCAATAGATAATGATGAGTTTCAATTAGATGTTAAAAC
The DNA here is from genome assembly GCF_057219715.1 of Staphylococcus sp. 510. Classification (NCBI taxonomy): domain Bacteria; kingdom Bacillati; phylum Bacillota; class Bacilli; order Caryophanales; family Staphylococcaceae; genus Staphylococcus; species Staphylococcus sp. 510. Next base: position 11,283 of record NZ_JBXVVK010000007.1, read on the forward strand.
TGATATGCCTTATGTCGTATTATATACATTTAACCAACCGAAAAATTGGAAAAGTGACGCCAATATTTATAAAGCACATTCGGGTTTAACAATCGAGGCACAATATTTGCCAAATGATATTAACTTATATGGTGATCAAGCTTATTCAATATTAAAAGCTAATGAAATGTTTTATTCACAAACGAGCTATCAAATTCATGAAAAATAAGCAAAAGAGTAGAACAAACATTGTCATTTACGATGTTTTTGTTCTACTCTTTTTATTGTTTTATTTTTATGTTTATTTTGTTGCACGTTGATACATTTTTTCTAGTTTCTCATATCTTTTAGCTGATAAATATGGATTCTTCAATGCTAATGCGATTCGGTCTGCATTTTTTCTGTCGTTATAATAAATATCGTTTAATGTTTGTACAGAGAGTTGTGTGTCCAATTCAGCTTCCTTTATTAATTCTAAGTGATGATGTTGATTCACAAACCCTTCTTTAATGACGCGGCAATAAAAACCTGTTTTTCCTGATTGAGACATACGTTTGACTAAATCAGAAATCCCGTACTTTGCTTGGATTTTCCAGCAGGGTTCTCGAATTTCAGAAACTTCGATAATTGCATCACCTAATTGATATTGGTTGCCGAAATAAACGTTACTTTCATCTAAATCTTCGATTGTCAAATTCTCACCAAACATGGCGTAGTCTGGCATATCAAGTAAGTCATCACGATACATGTCATAGTTCGATTTACTAAAACAACATATCGCTTTATCTGGACCACCATGATCTTTATAAGCTTGTTCATCATCAACAAATCCTAATTTTGACAATCACATTTGACCTTTAAAAGGTTGTTTATTAATTGCTGATTGCATGGGTTTAGCCTCATTGTATTGTAGCGATTCTATCTTTCCGGTAGAAATAGCATACACTGGTATCATTATGGTCCCCCCTTAAAAGATTGATTAAGTGATATTTTACTATACATTTGTATTTTTATGAAAGATTTTAAAATATATTAAAAATTAAACGTCAAATACGGTATGTTAAATTGAAAAAGTCATGTAAAATAAGAAATGTAAACGATTTAGAAAAGGGGCTCATGACGTGATGAATGATGTAAAACAACTTAAATTGATGACGCTTGATGATGTTTTAAGTCAAATCGAGGATGGTATGACACTTGGTATTGGAACAGGAACTACAATTGAGTTATTAGTGCCTAAAATTGCTCAACTTATTAAAGAAAAGCATTATAATATTATCGGTGTTTGTACTTCTAATAAGACGGCGTTTTTAGCTAAAGAATTAAATATTAATATTGTTGATGTGAATGATGTTGAAAAAATTGATTTAGCTATTGATGGTGCTGACGAAGTAGATCCTCAACTTAACCTCATTAAAGGTGGCGGTGGAGCGCTATTTAGAGAAAAAGTAATCGATGAAATGGCAGACCGTTTTGTGGTTATTGCTGATGAAAACAAAGTTGTTAACTACCTAGGTGAAACATTTAAATTACCGGTTGAAGTAGATAAATTTAACTGGTATCAAGTTGCTAAGAAAATAGAAACAATTGGCGGCGTGACAACACAACGTCGTGTTACGGATGATGTCCCATTTACGACTGATAATGGTAATTATATTTTAGATTGTGCATTACCAAAAGGTATCGATCCTTATGAAATGCATGAATTTTTAATTCATATCACAGGAGTACTAGAAACAGGCTACTTCCTTGATGTTGCTGACCAAGCAATTATTGGAACACAACAAGGTGTTAAGAAGATGAACAGACAAGATTAATATCTTTAAAGTATGAGTCAATGTTCTGATAAACTAATTTAATTATCATTCACAAAATAAACCGTCCATTCAAATCAACGAATGGACGGTTTTAATTATAATCTTAATATTTATTGTTAGGACTATGTTCTTCAGTCTGTTTGATTTCATCTTGTAAATCAGAAACAACAGATGAGCGACGATCTTGTTTATATGATGAATGTTCTTTTAAATGATCAGTTGAATCAGAGTCATGGGCATCATCATGGTTTTGAATGTCGTGTTTATTATCTTGATGTCTAGAATCTAATGCGTCTTTATGGTGGTCATGATCGTCTGATCTTGAACTATAATCATGATTAATTTCAGAATAATCATTGTCCTTATCATCGTTAACGTGATCTAAATAATTATTAGGTTCTACTTCGTCTAAACTTTGATTCGTCTTTTTATAAAAGATAGCACGAATGATTAAGCTTGAAATGATATAGATTAAACCAACCGCAGTTGTAGCTAAGGCGATGACTTTCATAGAGAATAAATCGCCAATTTCTTCACTAAACAAGAATACTAAACCAAATGACATTGCTGCGTGGAAAAGCGTAGCAATATAAATAGTACGTCCATTAGTGGCTCTAATTAACTCACCCACAATCATTGAGAAAGCGAATGTATATAAGAAATGATAGCCAGCGAATTCAAGGCCGTATGTTGTATTAGCATTAAATATAGAGTAAATGATACCTACAACAATACTAGCAAATAATGTGTTCATCTTAGTTTCAACGATGTGTTGCAAATATGAACGGAAACCAAATTCTACTACGAACGCCATAATTAAATGACCAATTAAAATTGCGAATATTGACACAGATAAATCAGATGCCTGTAGTAATATAAAACTATCTGCAAATGTATTGAAGCAGAACATACCGATAATAAAAATAAATAAAGGTATGATTAATGCGAGTAATAAACGCTCAATAACTTTGAGACTAAAAGTGAATTTTAAACTCGCCATTTGTTCTTTTTTATGTTTAAAGACAAGTAGACATATGATAGCTGCAATAAATGGGGAAAGATCTGTAATGTCGAATACAAAACGTTTCACCCCTAATGCTGCTTGGAAATCTCTAAGTATTATGAATAGGGCCATTGTTACGACAAAAAACACAAATATTGTCAGTGCCCATTGAAACCCAGAAATTCGATTGTTTTTCATTTTATGTAACCTCCATTACGGAAACAAGCAATTATTGTTTTATTTACAATTATACATCTTAAAAGATGATAGATAAATTGTCTATTTTAATTATCATCAAAATGTAATCGTAATGAATTATAAACGTAATTAAATTTAGGATAAACGGGAATATAAGAACAACATTGAATTAAGTATGTGCCAAAGTTATACTTTAATTATAAGGATAAAGCAAAGAAATCAAGGGGGAAGAACAATGTATCAACAAGCTGAACCAAGCTTATGGACCGGAAGATTAGATAGTGAAACAGATGCAAAACAATTTAGACATTTTCAAACTATTCAATTTAATGACTTAAGACAAGTAGAATTAGCATCTAAACAAAAAGGTGTTGGTATCTTAGGTTATGCGATTGATAAAGGTGTAGAACTAAATAAAGGGCGTGTAGGTGCAAAAGAGGGGCCTAATGCGATAAAAAAAGCATTCGCTGGCTTACCAGATTTGAATCAATGTGAACAAATCGTTGATTATGGAAATGTCGAGCATGATCATGACGCACTAATTGATACTCAAAAGGAATTTGCAGAATTAGCAGCCAAGTCTATTCATAATCATAAACAAACATTCTTATTAGGTGGTGGGCATGATATCGCTTATGCACAATATTTAGCGACTAGACAAGTGTATCCTAATGAGTCAATTGGGGTTATTAATATTGATGCCCACTTTGATACACGTGATGAAGGTGAATCCACTTCAGGTACGAGTTTTAGACAAATACTAGAACAAGATGACAATGCAGATTACATGGTATTAGGTATATCTCAAGGTGGTAACACACAAGGTTTATTCGACTATGCTAAAGAAAAAGGTGTATCATTTGTTTATGCTGATGAATTATTACATCAAGTATCACCACCGATTAAAGATATGATTGAACGATTTATTCACGATCATGATGTAATCATGTTTACGATTTGTATGGATGTTGTAGATAGTGCCTTTGCTCCAGGTGTAAGTGCTCCAGCAGTCTTGGGCATCTATCCACATACAGTGTTTGAATTAGCAAAGCGCATTGTCCCAAGTGAAAAGGTTAAATCAGTAAGTATTGCTGAAATGAACCCTAAATACGATCAAGACAATCGTACAGCGAAACTGATTGCGAATTTAGTGCATCACTTCTTATTATAAATTCCAATAATCAATACATTGTTCAATAAGAGAAAGTACTTGTTCAGAGTGCTTTCTCTTTTTTAAATAATTAATATAAATTTTGCGTCCTAAATTAGGGCGTATTTTAATGTAGTCTAAATTCCGTGTATTAAATGATTGGTAATAAAATCGAGGAATAACCGCATAACCAATACCTAAATGGACTAGATTAGTAGCGGATTCAAAACGATCAGATTCCATAATGATATTAGGGTGGATACCTACTCTATTAAAATAATCATCTAAGTGTTTACGAACTTGAGAATTTTTATTCGGCAAAATTAAAGGTAATTCATCCAATTGAATCGTTTTTTGCTTTGGAAATGCATCTTTAGGTGTTAGTAATATATAAGATTCTTTATATAATGCGATCGATGTAATATCTTGATGGCGTATTTCCTCGTTTGTTAAGGCAAAATGAACATTAAAGTTGGTAAGTTGCTCAATAGATTGATGTTGATCATGTACCTCATAAATACGGTATTGTTGATTAGGATAATGTTTGTGATGAGCATGAATGACATTGGCCATCCATTGACTCGTAGATTCTAAAATGCCCATTTTAATACGGGGTTCCGAAGACACATTTAAATCATACATTTTTTCAACTGTAGAACGATAGGATTCTACTAAATCCTCAGCATATTTATAAAACTGAATACCTTTTTCAGTGATTTTGATATCTTTAGTGGTACGCATAAATAAATCGTATCCTAAATCAGCTTCCATCTTTTTAATAGCTGCAGTTAAGGAAGGTTGACTAATATGTAAAAAATTAGCGGCTTTCGTAAAACTATTGTATTTTACAACGGCTAAAAAATATTCTAATTGAATGATTTTCATAGGTCATCTCCTATTTGTCATAGTTTTTATCTATAAATAATTAGTTTATTTATATTTGTTATCTATATCTTAGCATAATATAATATAGTTGTAACAACCTGATTAATAGTGATTGTTATCTTTTAAATAGTACGAATATTTAGAAGATAATGATTAAAGAGAAACTTAATTTATTTTTGGATTTTGATATTATTTCGGATGGGAGAGATAGTAATGAGAGAAATTCATGCAAAAAAAGGGTTAGATATCGAATGTAAAGGTTGGGAACAAGAAGCAGTACTACGAATGCTATATAATAACTTAGATCCAGAAGTAGCGGAGCACCCAGAAGAGCTTGTGGTATATGGTGGTATTGGTAAAGCTGCTCGTAACTGGAAAGCCTTTGAAGCTATTGAAAATACATTAAGAGATTTAGAAGCAGATGAAACAATGCTTGTACAATCTGGTAAACCAGTAGCGGTATTTAAAACACATGAAGAAGCGCCACGAGTATTAATTTCAAATTCAGTTTTAGTACCTGAATGGGCGAACTGGGATCACTTTAATGAACTAGATAAAAAAGGCTTAATGATGTATGGCCAAATGACAGCAGGTAGTTGGATTTATATTGGTTCACAAGGTATCGTTCAAGGTACTTATGAAACATTTGCTGAACTTGGTAATCAAGAATATCAAAGTGATTTAACTGGTACAGTAACACTTACTGCTGGATTAGGTGGTATGGGCGGTGCACAACCACTTGCTGTGACTATGAATAATGGTGTAGCTATTTGTGTAGATGTCGACGAAAGTCGTGTTGATAAACGTGTCGAAACAAAATATTGCGATATCAAAACTAACGATTTAGATGAAGCATTAAAATTAGCTGAAGACGCTAGACAAAAAGGGGAAGCTTTATCTATTGGATTAGTAGGTAATGCAGTAGACATTCACAAAGCTATTTTAGACAAAGGATTTAAGATTGATATTATTACTGACCAAACAAGTGCACATGACCCATTAAACGGTTATGTCCCACAAGGTTACTCAGTTGAAGAAGCTAAAAAACTACGTAAAGAAGATCCGAAAAAATATGTAGAATTATCTCAAGATTCAATGGCCAAACATGTTGAATTAATGCTTGAATTCCAAAAACAAGGTGCTGTTGCGTTTGATTATGGTAACAATATCCGTCAAGTTGCATATAACAACGGTGTGAAAAATGCATTTGATTTCCCAGGATTTGTGCCGGCATATATTAGACCATTATTCTGTGAAGGAAAAGGTCCATTCCGCTTTGCAGCGTTAAGTGGTGATCCAAAAGATATTGAACGTGCAGATGAAGAAATGAGAAAGTTATTCCCAGATAATGAAAAATTAATTCGTTGGTTAGATCTTGCAGAAGAAAAAATTTCTTACCAAGGTTTACCATCAAGAATTGCATGGCTAGGCTATGAAGAACGTGCCAAAATGGGTCTAGCACTTAATAAATTAGTGCGTGATGGTGAAATTTCTGCACCGATTGTTATCGGACGAGATCATTTAGATTCAGGTTCAGTAGCAAGTCCAAACCGTGAAACAGAAGGTATGCGTGACGGAAGTGATGCAGTAGGTGACTGGGCTGTACTTAATGCATTAATTAATACAGCAGCAGGTGGCTCTTGGATTTCATTCCACCATGGCGGTGGCGTAGGTATGGGTTATTCATTACATGCTGGTATGGTTGTTGTTGCAGATGGTTCAGAACGTGCAGATCGTCGATTAGGACGTGTATTAACTACAGATCCGGGTATGGGAGTAGTAAGACACGTTGATGCTGGTTATGACATCGCCATTCAAACGGCAAAAGATAAAGGCATCAAAATTCCAATGATTGATGAAGCAGGTGATAAATAATGAACGATTTAATTATTCAAAACATTAAAGAGCTTATTTTACCAAAATCAACTGATCGTCCTTTAAAAGGTGCAGAACTTGATCAACTAGATGTGATTGAAAATGGTACGGTCGTTGTGAACGATGGCAAAATTGTATATTCAGGACCACATACTGATAAATATGATGCTGAACAAGTGATTGATGCAACAGGTAAAGTTGTGTCACCATCATTGATTGATGCACACACGCACTTAGTTTTCGGTGGCTCAAGAGAACATGAAATGTCATTGAAACGTCAAGGTAAATCTTATTTAGAAATATTAGAGTCAGGTGGCGGTATTTTATCAACAGTTAAAGCCACACGTGACATAAGTGAAGAAGATTTATTCAAAAAAGCTGAACACGATTTACTAACAATGATTCAACATGGTGTTTTAGGTGTTGAAAGTAAAAGTGGTTATGGTCTAGATAAAGAAAATGAATTGAAACAATTAAGAGTATCTAATCGTTTAGCAGAGAAATACGGTTTAGATATGAGACACACCTTCCTAGGACCACATGCGGTTCCAGAAGAAGCAGAGTCTAATGAGGCGTTCTTAAATGAGATGATTGAACTTTTACCAGAAGTTAAAGAATATGCAGACTTTGCAGATATCTTCTGTGAAACAGGTGTATTCTCAGTTGAAGAATCTAGACATTATATGCAAAAAGCGAAAGAGGCAGGATTTAAAGTTAAAATTCATGCAGATGAAATTGATCCACTTGGTGGTCTAGAGTTAGCTATTGATGAAAATGCAATTTCTGCTGATCATCTTGTTGCTTCAAGTGCAGAAGGTAAAGCTAAATTAAAAAATAGTGACACAGTAGCCGTATTATTACCAGCTACGACATTCTATTTAGATAAAAACGATTATGCAGATGCAAGAGGCATGTTAGATAATGATGGGGCTATCGCTATTGCAACTGACTACAATCCTGGTAGTAGCGTAACTAATAACTTACAATTGGCAATGGCAATAGCCGCATTAAAATTAAAACTTTCACCAAATGAAGTTTGGAATGCTGTAACAGTTAATGCAGCAAAAGCAATTGATTTAGACGCAGGTACAATCAATGAAGGTGACAAAGCTAACATTGTTATTTGGAATGCGCCGAACCATGAATATATTCCTTATCACTTTGGTATTAACCATGCTCAAAAAGTGATTAAAGATGGTAGAGTCATTGTGGATAATGAATTTTCATTAGACTAGGACAAAGTGTTCATTGATATGACCGTGCCGACGTTGTCGGTACGGTTTTTTGTTTATAATAAAAGGAAAAAATATATTTTTAGAAAAGTTTGACAATTATGTTAGTATATATAGAAAAATAGTTTTAGGTTGAAAGGGATGGAGATATCAATGACTGGTTATACAGATTACGTGAATTGGCGACGTACATTTCACCAATTCCCTGAAATATCAGAGAAAGAATATGAAACTACGCAACGACTTAAACGTATATTAGAAGCACATGATATAAAAATTTTAGATTTACCGTTAGATACAGGATTAGTTGCAGAAATTGGACAAGGGGACCAAATGATTGCGATTAGAACTGATATAGACGCACTACCTATCAATGAGCAAGTTGAACATGAATTTACATCAACCAATCAAGGTGTCATGCATGCATGTGGTCATGATATTCATATGGCAAGTATATTAGGGGTTGCAACACAATTGAAAGCCCAAGAGAGTGAATTAAATGGTCGAGTGAGAATCATATTCCAAGCGGCTGAAGAGCTAGGTCATGGAGCTAAAAAGGTAGTAGATACAGGGGCATTAGATGGTGTGAAAGCAGTATTAGGATTCCATAATTATCCAACGATGGACATTGGTGACTTTGCTATAAAGAAAGGGCCTATTACGTCTGCTGTAGATCGCTTCGAATTTGAGATTAAAGGAAAAGGGGCACATGCTGCTAAACCAGAACAGGGTAATGACCCAACCGTTGCTTTAGGTCAACTGATTAATAGTTTACAAACGATTGTAAGTAGAAATTTATCTGCTTTTGATAATGCAGTTGTTACTATTGGTGAAATTTCATGTGGAAATACATGGAATGTCATTGCCGATCAAGCCTATGTACAAGGGACTGTCCGTTCATTTAAACCAGAACATAGAGCATATATCAAACAACGAATGAATGATATTGCTGATGGTTTAGCACGAACATTTAATATACAGGTAGATTGCCGATATACACGACTTCCTGGAACAGTAATTAATGATGATGAATTAACTGATATGGCGATAGAAGTAGCAAAAGATATCGGTTATCATGTCTCAATGATGGATTTACCATTAACGATTGGTGAAGACTTTTCAGGTTATACAGAAACGTATCCTGGTGTATTTGCATTCATAGGATCTAATAGTGAGTATGACTTACATCATCCTTTATATGATCCAGATGAGCGTATTTTAGAAAAAGTGCCAACTTATTTTGTGACACTGGCGAAACGTCTTCTGAATCAATAGTCACTATACATTGTATAAAGATAATATGATTAACATCTGGATAACCTTGGGTATATGACAACATATACAAATTGAGGAGATGAATTTAAAATGTCAGCACAAGATCCTAGAAATAAATTCAAATCAACAGACTATGAAAAACAAGAGCAGCCACTTCCAGGCTTGCAAAGTCAATTAACGCCTGAACCAGATTGCGGTGAGACATCATACGTCGGACACGGGCGATTAAAAGGATATAAAATGTTAGTCACAGGTGGCGATTCTGCCATTGGACGCGCAGCAGCTATTGCTTATGCTAAAGAAGGCGCAGATGTTGCGATTAATTATCTTCCAAGTGAAGACAAAGACGCACAAGACGTTAAACAAGTGATTGAAGAAGCGGGACAAAAAGCAGTGCTAATACCTGGTGATATACGTGATGAACAATTTAACTATGACATGGTCGAAGAAGCACATCAACAGCTTGGTGGACTTGATAATGTAACATTAGTCGCTGGACATCAACAATACCATGATGATATTCGAGGATTTGATACTCAATCATTTAAAGAGACATTTGAAACCAATGTATATCCAATATTTTGGACAGTACAAAAAGCATTAGAGTATTTACAACCTGGGGCATCAATTACTACAACGTCATCTGTTCAAGGATATAATCCAAGCCCTATCTTACACGACTATGCCGCCTCAAAAGCTGCCATTATCTCATTGACGAAAAGTTTATCAGAAGAGCTTGGCGCAAAAGGTATTCGTGTCAATTGTGTGGCACCAGGACCATTTTGGTCACCTTTACAAATTACTGGTGGACAACCACAACGTAATATTCCGAAATTCGGTAAAAATACACCACTTGGCCGTGCAGGTCAACCTGTTGAACTATCAGGAACATATGTACTTTTAGCATCTGAAGAATCAAGTTATACAACCGGACAAGTCTTCGGTGTGACAGGCGGCATTCAAATTAACTAATGAATAGCAGTTGGTCGATAAAGTGTTAATACTTTATCGACCATTTTTTTGTGACAAATTATATGATAACTATATCCAATTTTATTATGAATTTGGAATAAAAATATGTTTAATGTAAAATAAAAATATAAAATTATTAACCTTTTTAATGAATGGAATTTAATTAAAGAATACAGATATATCTAAGGGATAGGTAATTTATACGACAAATTGCAATAGAAATCTTATATCTAAAGGAGGTAATAACATGGTGAAAGATACGTTTATAAGGATTGCTCCGTTCATAATAGGTATAATCGCTATAGTTGTATTTTCGTTATTTACTACGAATCAATGGTTTTTAATCATTTTAATACTTTTATTTGCGCTTACCAATGCATTAAAAAATCTGTATTTTGTTAATAAAAATATTAAAAATCATATCATATGGATTAATAAAACAATCGACCGGTTATTAGGTATTATTATCGGTTGTTTATGGATTGTATTTTTTATGATGATATTATTTCAACAAAATTATACATGGATTACTTTCTTAATTGTATTGGTAACTATGACGTTTGTTTTTTATATAGAAACTAAATTACAAATTGATGATGATACGCAAAGGAAAAACCATCGAGATTATAAAGTGATCTCTCAACAACGTGAACGACAATTTAAAATACTGATGATTAGTATGACAACCATTTCTATTATTTTAATGATGGTATCACTTTATTTAAAATGGTGGGTCGCCTTTGGTATAGCTATTGCAATGTTATTCGTAGTTGCTGTTGCATTAATTATTTATGAAAAATATTTTACGACGAAGTTTTAATTTATGATTGACGTCATAGGAATTATCTTGTAACGTAAACGTTAAATATGAATCACTTATCAAGAGAAGTGGAGGGACTGGCCCTATGAAGCTTCGGCAACATTGAATCATGTGCCAATTCCAGTAACCTATCTAGGTTTGAAGATAAGGGGATAATCGTTGTAGATGGACCTCTTTTCTTTATCATAAAGAAGAGAGGTATTTTTTGTAAGGAAGTAGGTCTAATGATGAAAGAAACTAAAAAGGGTAATGCTTGGGCGTTATTTCCGTTATTATTATTTATGTTGTTATTTTTAGGTGTAGGTATCATCTCGGGTGATTTCACGACGATGCCGTTAAATGTTGCGATAACGATTACAGTAATCGTTGCTTTGTTGATGAATCGCAAAGAAAAATTTGCCACTAAAGTTGAAGTGTTTACTAAAGGTGCAGGTCATTCAAATATTATTTTAATGATGCTTATCTTTATTTTAGCAGGCGCATTTTCTACGACTACAGAGAAAATGGGTGGTGTGACTTCTACTGTAAATTTGGGATTGTCTCTCATCCCTGAAAATTTAATTATAGTAGGTTTATTTATCATTTGTATGTTTGTTTCTATTTCAATGGGAACATCAGTAGGCACAGTAGCAGCTATTGCACCAGTAGGATTTGGATTTGCACAAGCTACAGATGTATCTGCAGCTTTAGCTATGGCTACAGTTGTTGGTGGCGCTATGTTTGGAGATAATCTTTCTATGATTTCTGATACTACGATAGCGGCTGTACGTACACAACATACGAAGATGAAAGATAAATTTAAAGTAAACTTTAGAATTGTTTTGCCAGGTGCGATATTAACCATAGTTGTACTATTTTTCCTAACAAATGGAATTTCCATGGATCATTCTAAAAGTTATGATTTCCAATTAGTTAAAGTCATTCCGTATTTATTGGTGTTGATACTAGCGCTAGTTGGTGTCAATGTGATTATCGTCCTTATTGGTGGGACAGTTTTATCTGGAGTCATTGGCCTTATTGATGGCTCATTTGGTTGGAAAGGATTACTAAGTGCTGTATCTAAAGGAATTATAGGTATGGAAGATATTGCTATGATTGCCTTATTAATTGGTGGTTTAGTAGGACTTATTCAACATAATGGCGGTATAGATTGGTTGTTAAATGTAGTCAGAGGTCGCGTGAAATCTAAACGAGGAGCTGAAATAGGCATTGCCAGTTTAGTAAGTGTGGCAGATATTGCAACAGCTAATAATACTATTTCAATCATTATGTCAGGACCATTAGCTAAAAATATTGCAGATGAATATGATGTTGATCCACGTAAATCAGCTAGTATTTTAGATATATTTGGTGGGTGTTTCCAAGGCTTATTACCATATAGTCCTCAAGTGATTTCAGCTGCAGGAGTAGCGGGCATCTCACCATTCTTACTCGTTCCTTATAGTATTTATCCTATCATGCTTGGTGTATGCGGATTGATTGCTATTTTAATTGGTTATCCAAAATTAAAAAACAAAGCATAAAACGATTATAAACTGAGACGATTTAGTCTCGGTTTTTTAATTGATAAATAGAACAGTACAGAGAAAATGTTTCAAGTCAGCGTTTTAATGGTAAACTAGACTAAATGTGTAGAAGCGCAATCTTTTTTAATGTATAAATGTTTGGAAGTTTGAACAAATACGTTAAAATAGTATTAAGAGTGAAAGTAGGTGACTGAAAGTGGCAAAGTATAATGTGGAAAATGAATATGTAGAAATTGATATTGAACGTTTATTAAAATATTCACCAGAAACAATTTATGAAGCTTGGACGAAAGAAGATATTCTCAAACAATGGTTTATGACGTCGAAACGTACGAATAAATCATTTGAAGCTGATGTCCAAGAAGGTGGTAAGTATCGTATCGTTGATAGTAGAAATGGTAAACAAAATATTATCGAAGGTACATACGAAGAATTAGTCATGGATGAATTTATTAAAATGACAATAGGTATGCCAGGCTTAAGTAACGAGGAGGATATTATAGAAGTAGAATTCTTCGAACGTGAATCAGGTGGCACCCAAATGTTCTTCTATTATCAATCATATATGGAACGTGAAAGAAGATTAACCAATCTTGAATACAAACAGAAAAAGAAAGAATACCATGATTCAACTGCGCATGGATTTGAACTTATGTTTGACAAAATGAATGCAGTATTAGAAGAAATTGAAGAACAGAAAAATAATTAATTTGAATTAATCAATAGTAATATATAAGCCAGTAAATGAATTTAAGAAAGTTCATTTACTGGCTTTTTATCTTTATAGACAAAATGATTATTTGAGTTCACCTTTTTCTTTCCGTTCATTATATTTTCTGAGTAGTGTTTCAAAGAAAATATGATAACTAATAAAACTTGAATAATCAGTGCCATCATTTAAATAGAATGTATTACTAGATACATACACATTATAATTTGCTTGTTGGGCTAACGTATTATCTTTCATCGTTGTGACTGAGATAAAATATTTTTGTCTCAATTGCAATAGCTGTGTTACTTCTTTTAATTGATAAGTTTCACCAGATAGCGAAATGATAAAGAAAAGGTCTTGCGGTACGGTTTTGTTTAAGACCATTTTTAATTCGTGTTCATCATAAAGAATAATGATGTTTTTATGCATTGTTAATAATATTCTTTGTGCTTCTTCAGCCACATTGATTTGAGCTCTACCCGTTCCATATAAATATATCGTTCCAGCATCATTCATTTTATTAGTTAGTAGCTCATAATCTATACGATCTAAATAATTAAATGTATTTTCAATTTCCTGTCTAAATGATTCGATAGAGTCAGAAGGTAATTGATTTTTCTTTTCACTTTCAAATTTTAAAAATGATTTGAAGTCGCTATAACCATCAAATCCTAATTTTCGTGTAAAGCGATGTATTGTAGCGTTTGAAGCATGTGTATGTTGTGCCAAGTCTTGAATTTTTAAATTTTTACATAAATCAACATGGGTATTAACGAAATTCGCAATTTGTAAATCATTGTCATTAAGTTGATTAAAGTTCGCATTCACACGTTCATCTAGAAACATGACGACACCTCATTTATTAGTGTTGAAAAAATTTTCATCATAAGAAAACATAATCTGATTATACAAAATACTTTCAAAATGCGTCAATGACGTTGTGGTTATGTAAGCGTTTACTATATATTAGAAATAAGATATGACATTGAAAGGAATGATTTAAACTCATTTTCAATGTGGAACAGAAAGAAATTGGGATGTGGAGGTTATTATAATGAATGCAATCAAACGTTTTGGTAGTGCAATGATTGTACCTGTCTTGATGTTTGCTTTCTTTGGGATTGTACTGGGGTTTGCAACATTATTCAAAAATCCAACTATTATGGGTGGTTTAGCAGACCAACATACATTTTGGTTTAAATTTTGGTCAGTGATAGAGTCTGGTGGTTGGGTTATATTTAACCACATGGAAATTGTATTTGTAGTAGGGTTGCCACTATCTTTAGCTAAAAAAGCACCAGGCCACGCAGCACTAGCTGCATTAATGGGCTATTTAATGTTTAATACATTTATTAATGCGATATTAACACAATGGCCACATACATTTGGTGCCAATTTAGAAAAAGGTGTTGAAAATGTTACTGGCCTAAAAGCAATTGCTGGTATAGAAACATTAGATACTAATATTTTAGGCGGAATTATTATTTCAGGGATTATTACATGGATTCATAATCGTTATTATAGTAAACGTCTCCCAGAAATGTTAGGCGTATTCCAAGGATTAACATTTGTAGTGACGATTTCGTTCTTTGTGATGTTACCTGTCGCGGCAATTACTTGTGTGGTATGGCCTACAGTTCAACATGGTATTGCGTCAGTACAACACTTTATTATCGGATCAGGATATGTAGGTGTGTGGTTATATCATTTCTTAGAAAGAGTATTGATTCCAACCGGTTTACATCATTTCATTTATGCACCTATTGAAGTGGGCCCTGTCGTTGTCAATCATGGACTTAAAGCGGAATGGTTGCAACATTTAAATCAATTTGCAGAGAGTAGTAAGCCATTAAAAGAACAATTCCCGTACGGATTTATGTTACAAGGTAACGGAAAAGTATTCGGTTGTTTAGGTATTGCATTGGCAATGTATTCCACAACACCAAAAGAGAATCGAAAAAAAGTGGCTGCATTATTAATACCGGCAACACTTACAGCTGTAGTCGCAGGTATTACAGAACCATTAGAATTTACATTCTTATTTATTGCACCATATTTATTCGTATTGCACGCATTACTTGCAGCAACAATGGATACAATCATGTATGGTTTTGGATTAGTAGGTAACATGGGCGGTGGTGTTTTAGACTTCTTAGCTACAAACTGGATACCACTTGGTAAAGAACATTGGATGACATATGTGATTCAAGTGGTTATTGGTTTAATATTTGTAGGTATTTATTATGTATTATTTAGATTTTTAATATTGAAATTTGATATTCCGTTACCAGGTCGTCGTAAAAATGAAGAAGAAGTTAAACTATTCTCTAAACAAGATTACAAAGAGAAAAAAGGCGAAGGCAAGGCATCAAAGTCTCAATCAACTGGAAATGAATATGATGATAAAGCAGCTTATTATTTAGAAGGTCTAGGCGGTAAAGAGAATATTAAAGATGTTACAAATTGTACTACTCGTTTACGATTAACAGTTAATGATGAAAACAAAGTAGAAGACAGTAGTTATTTCACACATAATCAAATGGCACATGGTCTAGTTAAAAGTGGGAAAAGTGTACAAGTCGTAGTCGGTATGTCTGTACCACAAGTGAGAGAAGCATTTGAACACTTAGTATATGATAACGACGGAAAATAAATATATAAAAGGGATTCTGAAACATTGTAGTTTCGGAATCCCTTTTGTTTAATACTTGGATAAGTGGACGAATTATGAAATTCTTGCTTTATTAATCGCCTTAGATTTATATCCTGCTGAAAGAATATCTATGTTACGTGTTGCTACTGTATGTAGTAATTTAGAAAAAATATCAGGAGGACAAATGATACTTGCACAATTTTTATTTAATGTATAGCTGATATCATAATGATTCATATACATATTCATAATATCGATCACTTTGTCTTTGATAAATGCGTCTTGCAAGCCATCGATAGATAATTCAAATCGTTTAGCAGATTGGTACAAACGCTCTGAATCAAGTAATTCGTCTAAGTGCTTTGGTGATAAAATTTGGTAGATGGTAAAGTTATGAAAACTTAAAAAGGTAATAAAGTAAGGTAATTGTTGTTTAGGTAAGCTGACTTCTAAAGCGTACATACCTTGTTGTTTAAAGATTTGGTATTGAAATGATTCACAAAACTTAAGTTGTTTACAAAGCTTTGATAAAGATTTGCGTGATGATCGCGACTTTAAATCTGCGATATTGATGATATAGGTTTCAAATTTGTCTATCAACATGTTATGCCTCCCAATTGCTAACATTCGTACGTGGCTCAAATAATATATGGTTAAGTAGGATATTTGTTTTTTTATTTCGTTAAATTGATTGTACCACGCTTCTTTTTGATATTCACTAGGACTTTTGAATGAAGGTTAAGTAGAATATAGATGAGAAGCTAGTGAAATCAAGTGTATCATGGTGTATAGCATTTTATTAAAATCTCATTACAAAGAATTGATACATCTTAAAATATCGAAAAATTCTGAAAATGATATTGTTCATACTTCTGTGTTGTGATAATATTTGTCATTATTAATGATAAAGGATGTGTTTATATGTTGGACCGTATGAGTCAATTTGCGACTAAGACATTTATATTTTGGATGTTAGTGGCAGCTATAATCGGTTTTGTGTTTCCATCACAATTGTCTATATTAGGAGGATTTGTCCCTTACTTATTAGGTGTTGTCATGCTAGGAATGGGGATGACGATTGATCCCAAAGATTTTAAGATTGTTTTACAATCACCCAAACCTGTCATTATCGGAGTGATTTTACAGTTTACGATTATGCCAACATTAGCTTTTCTGATTGCCAAAGGTTTTTATTTACCACCAGAGATTGCAATTGGTGTCATTCTAGTTGGTTGTTGTCCAGGAGGAACATCTAGTAATGTCATGAGTTACTTAGCTAAAGCAAATGTAGCATTATCTGTAGCAATTACAAGTGTTTCAACACTGATTGCACCTTTTGTCACACCAGCACTGATTTATCTTTTTGCGCATGAATGGCTAAATGTATCATTCACAAGCATGTTGTGGTCTGTTGTTCAAGTGGTACTTATTCCAATTATCATTGGATTTATTTTCCAAAAGATAGCGCACCAATTTGCTCATAAAGCAGCAACAGCATTACCACTCGTGTCTGTTATTGCGATTTCACTTATACTGGCAGCCGTAGTTGCAGGTAGTAAAGCACAAATTTTAAAAACAGGATTGCTCATTTTTTTAGTTGCCATATTACACAATGTGTTAGGATATACAATTGGTTATCTATTAGCTAAAGTGTTTAAAATGGATTATCCAGATAAAAAGGCGGTTGCTATTGAAGTGGGTATGCAAAATTCTGGTTTAGCAGTTTCGCTTGCTACCGTTCATTTCAGTCCTTTAGCTGCCGTACCTGGAGCAGTGTTTAGCTTAGTACACAATATTTCAGGGCCTATTCTTGCTAAGTATTGGTCGTCTAAAAGTAAGCGTCTCTAATACACATTTGAGGGAAATGTAAAGAGTGATTATGTTAAAATATGAATCAATGAGCATGTTTAACTTAAGAGAGACAAAGGAGCATATATTATGTACAGAGCAGTTGTATTTGATTTTGATGGTACGATTATCGATACAGAAAAACATCTTTTCGATGTCATCAATAAACATTTAGCAAAACACAACGAAGCACCCATATCGTTAGCATTCTATCGTAGATCGATAGGTGGTGCAGCAACTGAACTTCATCAGTATTTAGAATCATTACTTGGTTTAGAGAAGAAAGAAGCAATATATAAAGAACATAATGATACAAGTAGCCAACTTCCAATGATTGCAACGATTGAAAAATTAATGGCATATTTAAAACAACGTCACATTCCAATGGCTATTGCCACTAGTAGTCATAGAGAAGATATACTGCCTACTTTTCATAAATTAGGTTTAGATGAATATATTGATGTCATTGTAGGGAGGGAAGATGTTTCTAATGTCAAACCTGATCCTGAACCTTATTTAACAGCGGTGCAACAATTGAATTATAATCCAACAAATTGTTTAGCAATAGAAGATTCAGTTAATGGCGCAACTGCTGCCAATTTAGCTGGATTGGATGTCATCGTTAACACTAATGTGATGACAGAAGAACAAGATTTCACTTCAGTGAACTATGTTGCCAAAGATATAGATTTTGATGATATTGTTCAACGCTTTTTCGAAGTGAAATAGGAGGTGTGTCATGTTATACACGATTCTTTTTTTTATAGCGGGCCCACTTATTATTGGGATAGGTAATTTAATCTTAGGTCCGATATTTAATAAACGTGTCCCATTTCATGTGCATGTAAGATCATTTGTAGTAGGAACAGCTATTTATTTGATTTTAGCTACAATTGGATACTTTCTTTTATTACAAGGTAAACTATAAAAAAAGCCCGTTTCAGATTGAGATCATTAACTCATTTAGAAACGGGTTTCTTCATATATCAAATAAGTTGCTACATGACTTTTAATAGTAATGTAACTAAAATTAATACGATCAAAATCGCATCAATACCAACCATTATGGCAAAACGTGTTGTCTTTTGACCTTGTGATTTTGCTAATTTCATGGCTTTATAATTCGGTATAAAACTTATAATTAATAAAATTAAAATGATGACGCCAATCAATACTGACATTAACGTTGACCTCCATTTCGTTTTTCAATATATTCCCAAATAAAACCAGCTAAGATACCGATAACGATTCCTATTATAACGCCTGTTTGAATCTGTGATATCAATGCACCAATCATTAAACCAATAATGATTGCTATAGGTAATGTGGTACCAAATTTTATTTTTCTCTCTGGAGAATCTAAAACAGTAAAAGCAAATACATAAATTAAAAAGAATGCAACTGCAGCTAATATAGATTTACCAATAAGTGGTATTAAATTCGGGTTTTTAACTGAAAAATAATTGAGTAAGAAAAAGATAATTAAAAATATAGCTGAAATTTTAAATGCTTTTTTAATTAATGTTTGACTCATAACGAACTCCTTAATGATGATATGAAAAGTATATCATAAACCATAATTGTAGAAACGTTAAAGATACTTAATTGGATATATAAGTAAGACTTTAAATCATCTAAATAAGAAAATCTAAAACAGTAACTGTTATCCTATTTCAAAATTAAAAAAGTCTTGTATGATGTTCTTTTTAATAAAAATTATAAAATAGGTTGTTTATTGTAAATGTAGTAAAATTGCGGTTTTGCAAAAGACTGTTATGTCAGTTTTGTAAGCGATTTCAATAAATTGTTAAAATATTGTTTCAATTTCGTCATTTTATAGTATAATTGCGTAAATAAGATTATTATTATTTTATCTTAGTAAAAAGAGGTGGGTTATTGTTATGGAGAATAATGAATTAAAAAGGGGATTGAGTGCACGTCAGATGCAAATGATCGCACTTGGCGGTACGATTGGTGTAGGTTTGTTTATGGGAGCAACAAGCACCATTAAATGGACTGGACCATCAGTGATATTTGCATATTTAATTGCGGGTATATTTTTATTCTTAATTATGCGAGCAATGGGAGAAATGATATATATTAATCCGACAACAGGTTCATTTGCTACGTTTGCAAGTGATTACATACATCCAGCAGCAGGTTATATGACCGCTTGGAGTAATATATTCCAATGGGTTGTTGTTGGTATGAGTGAAGTAATAGCAGTAGGAGAATATATGAATTATTGGTTCCCGAACTTGCCAGCTTGGATTCCGGGAATTATAGCAGTTCTATTATTAACAGCAGCTAACTTAGTATCCGTTAAAGCATTCGGTGAATTTGAATTTTGGTTTGCATTGATTAAAGTTGTAACTATTATTTTAATGATTATTGCTGGATTTGGATTAATTTTATTCGGAATTGGGAATGGAGGACACCCTGTCGGGATTTCTAATTTATGGTCACACGGTGGATTTATGCCAAATGGTATTGTAGGATTCTTCTTTGCATTATCTATTGTCATTGGTTCATATCAAGGGGTAGAATTAATTGGTATTTCAGCAGGAGAAACAAAGGATCCACAAAAAAATATTGTCAAAGCAGTTAATGGTGTCATTTGGCGTATATTAATTTTCTATCTAGGCGCTATCTTTGTTATCGTATCAGTTTATCCGTGGGATGAATTAGGAAACATCGGTAGCCCATTCGTAGCAACATTTGCTAAAGTAGGGATTACATTTGCAGCTGGATTAATTAACTTTGTTGTATTAACAGCAGCAATGTCTGGTTGTAACTCAGGTATCTTCAGTGCGAGCCGTATGATTTATACATTAGCACGTAAAGGTCAATTACCTAAGATATTCACTAAAGTAATGAAAAACGGAGTACCATTATATACAGTATTAGCGATTTCTACAGGTATTTTAATTGGTGCATTATTAAATGTTATATTACCAATGTTCATAAAAGGTGCGGATAGTATTTTCGTATATGTATACAGTGCATCTATTTTACCTGGTATGATTCCTTGGTTTATGATTTTATTTAGCCATATTCGTTTTAGAAAATTACATCCTGAAGAAACGAAAAACCATCCATTCAAAATGCCTGGTGGTATGGTGGCAAGTTACTTAACAATTGCATTCTTAGTTATTGTTCTAATTGGAATGTTATTTAACAAAGAAACAGTAGTTTCTGTAGTGATTGGTATTATATTCTTAGCTATCGTTACTATTTATTATTTCATTAGATATAATAAAGCAGAACAACAAGCAAAAAAAATAATACATTAAAATAGTGTGAATTTTAGAGAGGTTGAGACATAAAGTTTTTGTGCTTTGGGAAACCGATTAACGGGGGCCTTAAAGAAGGATTTTCTGTAGGAAATCCTAAACGCTTTTGTCCTAACCTCTTTTTTCTTTCGAGCTATAGAATTGAAAAAGATACAGTCTAGACACTCATTAATGTCTAAACTGTATCTTTTTTAATGTTTGAAATCAATATTGGAAAGATGCTTTCTATAATTATCTAATGCCATTTTTGATTGTGTAATGAAGTCTAACGACGATTGATAATTAAGTGCTATATAACGATAATACAGTATATCAATCGTAAACATTTGTGCAAATAATGATGTAGTCGCACCCATTCGCATTTCATTTTCGTCAGATTGTCCATAATCTAATACAATATCTGACATTTGAGAAATAATATTTTTTGATGAACTTGTAATTGTAATAATTGGAATATGATAGTCTACTACAACTTTAGCAATGGCTTGCATTTCACTTTGCATTCCATTATTAGTGATGAAAACCACACAATCTCGACTATTACAAGACGCTAACATAGTAGTGAAAATATGTGTCTCTTGTACAAGTTGTACATTCATTCCAATGCGAGATAGCTTTTGATATAAATCAGTTGCAACGACAAATGAAGCGCCATAACCATATATGAAGATGCGATTCGATTGTTTGAATTGATCACAAATACGATCAATGGTTTTATCGTTCAGTGCTTCATTGGCATTATTCAAAGCGCCTTTAGCACGTGAATGCATCTTCTTTTTTAGCGACGCTGTACTCTCATTGTCTACTAATTCCACATTATAGACCGTTGTTTCTTTTGGTAAATATTTAGATAAGTCAATTTTTAATTCGTGGAAACCACCTTCAGTGACTTTTTTGCTAAATCGAATAATTGAAGATGGACTTGTATCTAGTTCTTGTGCTAGATCTTGGGAATTCATCTGCACAACATGGTGTGGTGCATTCAAAATATAATTTGCTATTTTTTTCTCATTTTTTGTTAAATAGGGATACTGGTTATCTATTTCATATAAAATGTTTGTCATTTTAATCACCCAGTTTATTAGAGTTTCTCATTTCTTTTGTTGTTCCGAATAAATAAGTCATGATAAATCCACCGATATAAGCTGACAGTAACCCAGCTATATAACCTAAATACATATTATCTGATATCAGCGGTAATAGAGATAAGCCACTAGGTCCTACAGCTTTAGCTCCGATATGGCCAATGCCACCAATGACGGCCCCTCCAATACCTCCACCAATACAAGCAGTGAAGAATGGTCTTCCAAGTGGTAAGGTAACACCGTAAATCAGTGGTTCACCAATACCTAAGAAACCAACAGGTAATGCACCTTTTAATGTGTTTCTCAGTGGTTGATTATGTCGACATCGAACCCATAATGCTAATGCAGCACCAACTTGACCCGCACCAGACATTGCAGCTATTGGTAGTAAATAGGTTGCACCAGTACTGTTTATGAGCTCAATATGAATTGGCGTGAAAATATGGTGAAGACCTAACATCACTAATGGGAGGAAAAATGCACCAATGATAAATCCACTAAAGATGCCACCAACGTCTATTACCCAATTGACGACATGAACTAAACCATCTGATACAAACCCAGCAATTGGCATTATAATGAAAATAGTTAATAATCCAACCCCGAGTAGTGAAAGTGTTGGTGTGACAATAATATCAATAGCATTTGGTGTTACTTTATGTAGTTTTTTCTCAATGATACTTAGTATCCAAACAGCAAATATAACACCTATAATGCCACCTTGACCAGCAACGAGTGGTTCACCTGTGAAAATATTTTGAATTGGATTTTCATCAGTAAGACCGGTTAATAGTGTTGTACCACCAATAACACCACCTAAACCAGGCGTCGCGCCAAATACTTTAGCACTATTAATACCAGTGAAAATGGCTAAATATGCTAACATACCGTCTTTAATCACATTTAATATAGTTACGAGTTGTTTCATAAAATCCCCAGAAATCATATGGGCAGTAAGCATATTGTTGAGCACAGCTGCAATACCACCGATTAAACCTGCACCAATAAATGCGGGGATTAAAGGAATAAAGATATTTGAAATTGATTTCAAGAAACGTTGCCACTTACTTTGTTTCCTTGATTTTTGGTAGTGCTTTTTATTTTCTTTTGCAAGTGCTTTCGCTTGAGATTGATAACTTTGATTGTCCGAATAGGAGATATCTTCACCTAACGGTACATGGCTGTAATCTGCCATATGTCCTGCCACTTTCTCTACTACACCGGGACCCACAATGATTTGAAGTGTTTCATCTTCAACGATGCCTATGACACCTTCTATTTGATGTAACTCATCATAATTGACTATATCTGGATTCTTAATGGATAACCGCACTCTAGTCATACAGTGCATGATACGCTGTATATTATGCATTCCACCTACAGCATTGATGATTTCTTGTGCGAGTCTGTCTTCTTTACTCATAGAATTAGCCCCCTTAACCTTTGATGGCTTGCTTAATCACTCCATTATGTTTTAATAATTTGTTTTGTGCATCATCTTTAGTTGTGTCACATAAATACATCATAACAGCAGTTTTAATGTTTTGATCGGCTTTTTCATAGAGTAACTTGGCTTCTTCGTCATTTAAATCACATATATCTTTAATAATTCGAATTGAACGTTGAATTAATTTTTGATTTGTTGGTTTCAAATCGACCATTAAGTTATCGTAAACTTTACCAACACCAATCATCGTCATGGTAGATATCATATTGAGGATGAGTTTTTGGGCAGTGCCTGATTTTAAGCGAGTTGAACCGGTTAATACTTCTGGTCCAACAGGTACTTCTAATGCATATTGTGATAACTTACTCATCTCACTGTTAGTGTTGCAAGAAAGAGATACGCTTACGGCACCAACCTCGTTTGCAAAGGCTAACGCTGCTTTAACGTAAGGTGTACGTCCACTAGCAGAAATACCTATTACTATGTCTTTTTTAGATAGTTGAATTGCCTTTAAATCATCTTTACCTTGTTCTTCATTATCCTCCGCACCTTCAACAGCTTCTGTCATAGCCTTACTTCCACCGGCAATAATTCCTATGACTTCATCGGGTGAAGTATTAAATGTAGGTACACATTCTGCTGCATCTAAAACACCTAATCTACCACTTGTACCTGCACCAATGTATATCAATCGACCATGTTGCTTGAATTTAGAGATCGCTTCTTTGATAACTTTTGTTAATTCAGGAATGATCGGTTCTATTGCTTTAGGAACGAATTGATCTTCGTCATTCATCGTTATAAGTGCTTCTTGAATTGACATTTCATCTAAATGCATGGTCTCTGTATTACGTGATTCAGTCGTTAAATGATTCAATTGTCATTGCTCCTTTAAACATTTAAATTCAAAAGTATCACCTGGTTTTATCAATTGGATAAATGGTTGATCCTGGTTATAAATTCGTGCAATACGATTGATATTTGGATGTCCTTGAAGTGGTGATTTAATTACTTGTAGTTCACCTTCATAACGACCATTCAGATGATTATCTATGGTAACATCTCCAACTAATCTTTGTTTGACACCAATAGCGTCAATAGATTGATTAATGAAATGTCTAGATTCATGTGATCGTATGACATGTTCAGGCGAATCAACTCTTGAATGATGCTTAGTAAATAATATATTAGATAAGTCATCATTGATGTTTTTTGTAACCTTAACACGCAGTTCAAAGTGTCGTTGGACACACATTTGATAAAGTTGACGCGCTAAATTTAAATCAAATCCAGTATCTCCAATAATAATATTTGAGATACCAATGGATTCTAATTCATGAACTGAGATAGATGGATGCTGATTACGATGTACCTCGATGGTCGGTAGACCTTTAAATATAGGACCTCGTAATTCAGTTCCTGGAATGAAGGCATACACGTCTGCCGTGGAATCAAAAGAATGGATGAGTTCATTTTGTTGTTTGACAAATGTCGCACTTAATCCTGTATCTGGTCTTGGATAATAGTTATGACAGAATACGAGTGATTGTATATTTGAATGACGATATAGCGTGGATAATTCAAATTGCGTTATCGTACTTGCGTTAATACAACAGCGATAACCGTGTTGCTGTATATCATGAATAAGATTGGTATTAAGGTCGTGATCAATTCTGATAACAAAATCCCCATAAGCGTATTGATCTAATAAACTGTAAAAGTGGTGATTAAGTAAAGAAGGATTCACATCAATAATAAAGGTGATTGAATATTGAGATAATAACTGACACAGTTCCCTAAAATGTATCAGTGTAATCTGATCATCCTCTTCGGGTATTTGCAGAGAAGTAAAAATAGTATCGTATCCCTGAGATACCATTGATTGAATATAAGATGTATTCAATTTACTACCTAACGAGACCGAGAAACCGAGCATGATCTTCCTCCTCATTTATAAGCTTAATCATATCCGATTATAACGCTAATATTAGTCATTTACAATTTACATTTTAGAATTAGGTTTATTTTTTTACAAAAATATTAATAAATAAAATAAATAGTACTTTGTGAGAATAAAATGCGTAAAATACAGTAGGAAATAAGTAGAATTAAAAAGTGAGATTTTTGAATTGTACAAGGGTACGATATATCATATTTTGATATTCAATGATATGTTGAAATATGTCGCCATAATTAATAGTATGAAGCGGATGTTCAATGAGGTAAGAAATCAAATTTTGATAATGAACGAAATGACTTAAAGAAGTATAGTTAAGAAATGTTGAATTCGTCTTAATCCAATTATTTTCTTTAATGATGAATGTGTTAAATTCAATTAATGATGATTCGAATTTGCTATAATGTGACATTAAGTAATATTTCAACATTTCAGTATGTGTGATAAGTTGTGTTAATTTTAATTCAATATGGTTTAATGTTTCTTGAGAATTCATAAAGCCTCCGTAGAAGTTAAATGTAAAAAGAAAGGAAATATAGATATGAAACTTTCAAACAAAGGGTACCGTTTTAAAGATATTGCTTGGAGAGATTTATTTTTAATACCAATTATCTTTGTAACATTGTTGATATGTTCAAAGATAGGTGTAAACATATTAAATACGCATTATATACATACAGATAGATTAATGAGTGAGATGGTTGCTACTGTTGCTCAAACCATGAGTTATGTTATTGCCATTTTATGTTTTTACCTTATGCATGTAAGTTCTTTTCCAGAACGTATGAAAAATGGGATAAATTATATCAAAAAGCATTGGAAGTTTTTAATTGTGATGTTCATTATCTCAATATGTGCGTCAAAAGCCTATGAATGGATAATGGAATTATTACCTCAATCATGGCAATTTAATGAAACACAGAATGAATTAGCATTAAATCAATTATTTAAGACGCCGCTATTTTTACCAATCACTTTTATATTGATAGTGATAGTTGGACCTATCGTCGAAGAAATCGTATTTAGACACATCTTAATAGGAGAGTTGGGCAAAAAGTTTAATTTTATTTTTATGGGGATGGTTTCTGCTATTACATTTTCACTAATCCATGTAAGTGGTGCTAAATCACCATTAGAATTTGGTGCATACTTTATACTGGCAGTTATATTAGTGTTTGTTTATTTAAAGTCAAACAGAAATTTAGCTTCTTCTATTACAATTCATATACTCAATAATCTTTTATCATTTATGATCACGATATATACAATTTCTATGTAAAACACAATAAACCCAACTGATTACACGTGTAGGTCAGTTGGGTTTAAAAATTGTTGGTAATTATCAATCGTAATATCCTGAGTTTTAATGGTTTTTTCAAATGAGTAGGAGATATCTTGTATATCTTTAATAGGTAGTTCTCGTGTAGAACCTAATCCAATTTCAAATACCACAGCATGCCATTGACCATCTTTACACAATAAACCAATAAAGATGACATTCTCTGCAATAGTTTGATCTTCTTCAAAAAAATCTACAAGCATGACATTACGTTCAGTACAATAAATTAAAATATCGGAAAAGATATTAGGAAGTGTTATTTGTGCGGTATCTTCGAATTTAATATAGTAATCCATTTTTTTTAATAATTTTCGTACACGAGTTTGAGGTAAGGTTAAACATTGTTTAAGTATCTCTTGAATTTCTTTAGTATAAGGTAGCGTAGAATAAGATTGACTTTCATTTAAGGTAAGAAATAGTGCAGACAATTGACTGTCAGTCAAAGTAAGCGAAATTTTAGATTGTGCATCTTGAATTTTATAACCACCCTGGCTGCCATGTGAAGCATGTATTTGAACGCCTTGATTTTCTAAATCATCAATATCTCTAAGAATGGTGCGCTTAGATACATTAAAACGTTTGGCTAATTCAGTTGCAGTTATTTTATTACTTTGTTGTATTTCTGTTATTAAGCGATTTTGTCGTTCTAACTTATTCAATGAAAGTCACCTCCAAATTAACATTACATATTACAATAATTATATCATATAAGCGACAATGATGACATTTCTAGCGCATTTTTGGATTAAAAAGTGAAAAAATGGGTCAAAAAAATATCAGAAAACGCTTACAAAAGAAAACGCTTTATGTTAATATATTATTTGTAACAGGGGGAGCGATTAACAAAGGGGTAGAGCTATATAACAGATAGCTGGTAATCGTTCGAGTTACACTAAAACATCTTCAATATTTATTACTTACTTTCCTTTCTATTTGTCGGCTAGCATAAGACTAGCCGATTTTTTTATGGTAAAAAACATGCAATTAGATACTGGCATGTTACTATAGCTATTAATACAATAAATTTGAATAATCATGATAAATCATTAATATTTTTAGATATATAGGAAGGTGTTACTAATGCATTGCAATGACTTACGCAAGATAGATGAAATGATAACAAAATGGTTGAAAAACATTGATCAAATCATTCCAAATTTAATAGCAGAAATGGAAACAGATACTAAGTTAAATCGCTTTGATTTGGTGACAAATGTGGATAAACAAATTCAAAATGAATTCCAGGTATTTCTACAAACACATCTTGAAGGTCATCAGTTATTTGCAGAAGAAAAAAATAATGATGAGATAGATCCTAGACAAGGACATGTTTGGATTATGGACCCTATAGATGGTACGGCCAATTTGGTAAAACAACAAGAGGATTATTGTATTATTTTAGGTTATTTTGTAGATGGAGAACCTAAACTGTCATACATATATGATTACCCACATCAGCATTTATATAAGGCTATTGAGAATGAAGGGGCATTTGATAATGATCAAGCGATGAAACAACCGATTCATATGGATATCAAGGAAGCAATATTGTCATTTAATACACAAGTCATGAATGATGAAACGATTCATCAATTATATGATGCATCATTTAGCCATAGAATTATTGGTTCTTGTGGATTAGATTCAATCAGGGTGATTAAAGGGCAATTTGGTGCACATATCAATACCAATCCTAAACCTTGGGATATTGCAGCACAATTTTTATTTGCGAAAGAACTTGGTTTGAAAATGACATCGTTAAATGGTGGGTCAATAGATTTATCGACGGCCGCGCCATTTATTATCAGTAATGAAGGATGTTATTCAGCCGTACTAGAAATTTTAAATAGTAACTCGGGTTATGAAAGATGATATCAATGGGCGTCATTAAAAATCATTATTCCATTTTCTATTAAGATTAATATATTACAATAAATTTCACATAATAAGACTTTAGAAGTATAGTAAAAATATTTTTCTATTATATAATAATAAAGGTATATAGCATGTAAAGTAAATTTGGAAAAGGAATGATGGGTGTGCGGAGAGCAGAAAAAAATAGAATGAGTCTACCAGCTAAAATTTTAGTATGGTGTGTTGGTATATTATTTATATTAGCACTATTAGCAATGATATATGTCATTGCCAAGATATTTATTACTGGAGATAGGATACATAATCCGTTAAATAGAGATTATTCACATTTAAGAAATGGTAAAGTTAATTTGAAAAATGGTGATCCATTCACGATAGCATTATTTGGTGTGGATTCAGATGCTGAACGTAAAGCACAAGGTGGCGGTTCTCGTAGTGATACGATCATGATTTTATCTATCAATCCAAAAGAGAAGAAGACAGAGATTGTAAGTGTACCTAGAGATACTCAAGCTAAAATGGTTGGTAAGGGTACCACAGAAAAAATAGCACATGCTTATGCGTATGGTGGCCCTAACATGGCAGTTAATTCATTAGAAAAATTAATGAATGTTCCAATTGACCATTATGCAACGATTGATATGGATGGATTGCATGACATGATAGATACAATGGGTGGTATTGATGTTGTAAGTAACGATACGTTTACAACAAACGGAGTACATTTTGAAAAAGGCAAGAAAACGCATGTTAATGGTGAAGAGGCAATGAGCTTTATTAGAAGTCGTAAAGAAGAAGGCGCTGGTGGAGATTTCGGTCGTCAAGAACGCCAACAACTCATTCTAGAAGCTATGGCCAATAAAATGACTAGTGCGTCATCTATTACACATTTTGCCCCGTTAATGAACGAAATACAAAAGAACGTTAAGACTGATTTATCATTAGGGGAACTAAATACGATTAGAAGTAAATATAAAGATGCTAATGATACAGTGAGTAGACATCAATTAGATGGTCAAGGCGGCATACAAGATGACGGATTATATTACTTTGTACCTAGCGATAGCTCACTTCAAGAGAACACGAATTTACTTAAAGACAATTTGAATTTATAACGATTTCAAAATAAATAATAACCAGTTTAAATTAAGGACAATAGCGATAGTTTAAAATCGTCGCTATTGTCTTTTTTTAATTCGATTATTTGTATTGGTTTAAATACTCACATTTAACAATCAATTAAATTTTAAAAATACTTAACATTGCATTGTTAAAGTTATACAATTAAACTGATTCTATCTATACATATATGTGTGGGGCATTTTAAATAGATGGAAGTTAGACATTATAACGTTAGCATATACGGAACTATATATAATGGGGTGAAAATATGAAAGAACATTTAATCGTCACTCTAGATGGTACAGATTATTTGGTTGAACCGGGTACCAACTTACTTGAATTTATACGTTCGAGAGATACGTTCGTACCAGCCATTTGCTATAACGAGTCAATGGGTCCAATTCAAACTTGTGATACCTGTACTGTAGAAATTGACGGCAAAATAGAAAGAGCTTGTGGCACAACGATTGATAGACCAATGACAGTCAATACAACGACGGATCATGTACAAGCATCTCAAAAAGAAGCATTAGATCGTATTTTAGAAAAACATATGTTGTATTGTACAGTATGTGATTATAACAATGGAGATTGTGAAATTCATAATACGATGGACGAGTGGGGGCTTCAACATCAAACTTATGAATATAAAGAAAAACCATATGAAAAAGATTATGGTCCATTCTATCGCTATGATCCAAACCAATGTATTTTATGCGGACGTTGTGTTGAAGCATGCCAAGATATTGAAGTAAACGAAACAATCAGTATTGATTGGGATCGAGAACATCCTAGAGTTATTTGGGATAATGATGTACCTATTAACGAATCATCATGTGTATCATGTGGCCAATGTGCAACAGTTTGTCCATGTAATGCCATGATGGAAATCAATATGGAAGGTAACGCTGGCTATATGACTGATACTGAACCAGGTTCATTAGCTGCAATGATTGATTTAACTAAAAAGGCTGAGCCAGGTTACGGTCCATTATTTGCCATTTCTGATTCTGAAGCGGAAATGCGTAAAGAGAGAATCAACAAAACCAAAACAGTTTGTACATACTGCGGTGTAGGTTGCTCATTTGAAGTATGGACTAAAGATAGAGAAGTATTAAAAGTACAACCTTCACATGATTCTCCGGCTAATAAAATTGCATCATGTGTGAAAGGAAAATTCTCTTGGGGACATATTAATTCTGATCAACGTTTAACGAAACCACTTGTGCGTAAAGATGGTCAATTCCATGAAGTTGAATGGGAAGAAGCGTTAGATGTTATTACAAATAATTTCAAACAAATTAAAGACAAATATGACGCTGATCATTTGGCATTCATTTCCTCTTCAAAAGCAACAAATGAAGAGTCATATTTAATGCAAAAACTTGCACGACAAGTCATTGGAACGAATAATGTTGACAACTGCTCAAGATATTGCCAAGCACCAGCGACTAAAGGATTATTCAGAACTGTTGGACATGGTGGTGATTCAGGTAGTATTGAAGACCTTGAAAAAGCAGCAATGACTGTATTAATCGGAACAAATACTGCTGAGGCACACCCTGTTATCGCATCACGAATGAAACGAGCTCAAAAATTATTTGGTCAAAAATCACATGTATTTGATATTAGAAAACATGAAATGGCTGAACGTGCAGATGAATTTTATCAACCGAAACCAGGTACAGACTTAGTATGGTTAGGTGCTGTAACGAAATATATTATTGATCATGATCTGCATGACAAAGCATTCCTAAACGAATGGGTAGATGATTTTGAGAAGTATTATGAATCATTAGCACCATTTACGATGGCATTTGCAGAAGAAGCTACAGGCATCCCTCAATCACGTTTGATTAACTTTGCTAAAGAAGTAGCTAAAGCAGAATCAGTATCTATTTGTTGGGCAATGGGTATCACACAACAAGATATCGGAAGTGATTCAAGTACTGCCATTTCAAATTTATTACTCGTAACAGGTAACTATAGAAAACCAGGTACAGGTGCTTATCCGTTACGTGGTCATAACAATGTTCAAGGTTGTAGCGATATGGGTAGCATGCCTGACCAATTTACAGGTTATCAAAAAGTAGTTGATGATGATGTTCGTGCGAAATTCGAAAGAGAATACGGCGTCGAATTAAATAAGAAACCAGGTCGAGATAATCATCAAATGATTGAAGGTATTCATAATGGTGAAATTAATTCACTATATTTATATGGTGAAGATACAGGAATAGTTGATTCAAATATCAATTTCGTTCAAGCTGCCTTTGAAAAATTAGACTTTATGGTTGTTCAAGACGAATTCTTAACTTATACAGCAACTTATGCAGATGTTGTATTACCAGCAAGTCCATCACTAGAAAAAGATGGCACATTCACAAATACTGAACGTCGAATCCAAAGATTATATCAAGCACTCGATCCTAAAGGTGACTCTAAACCAGACTGGAAAATTTTCCAACTTATTGCAAATCGTTTAGGTTTTAACTGGAACTACAAACACCCTAGCGAAATTATGGATGAAATTGCACGTGTGACACCATTATATGAAGGTGTAAGTTACGACTTATTAGAAGGCTTTAATAGTTTACAATGGCCAGTGCATAAAGATGGCACAGATGAGCCATTACTTTATTTAAATGGATTTAACTTTGATAACGGTAAAGCAAAACTTTATCCGTTAACATTCGATAATTTCTTCAAAGAAGATGAAGTGTATGACTTACATGTTAATAACGGTAGATTATTAGAACATTTCCATGAAGGAAACATGACATATCAAACTGAAATGATTAAATATAAAGTGCCTAATGCCTTTGTAGAAATTTCACAAGAACTTGCTGAAGATAGAGGCATTCACGAAGGTGCACAAGTTAAATTAATTTCTGAAACTGGCGAAGCTACATTAACGGTACATGTTACTGACCGTGTTAGTGGTAAACAAATTTACATTCCATTAAATAATGATGCTTTAGAAAATGGTAATATGGGTGCAATCAACTTACTTACAAATAGTGATGTAGATCCATACACAGATACACCATCGTATAAACGCACAAGTGCAAGAATGGAAGTGATTACTAAACGTGGTAAATCACCACTAAACCCAACCAACTTCCGTGTAGATAAACAACGTAATCCACAATATAGTGTCAGAGTTGATAAAAAATGGGCGCGTCCAGACTATATTTTCCCAGGAAATCAGGTGAATGACTCATGGCAGAAAGAATAACTCAAATTAAACGCATGGAAAAGTCAGATGAACAAGTCAAAGCAGATAATCTCAATGAAGTATTAGATGCAATATCTGAGAATAAAGATAGTATCATGAAAGCAATTCGATTAGTTAAAGTTTTAGACGAAGCGAAATTATTAGATGCACTATCTGGTGGTATTAAAGGTAGACAAGTCATTATTAATAAATTTGCAGTCGAATTAAATAAAGATATTTATACTGGATTATTATCTAATATGGCATCTTTAGTATTTTTACTTGGCGACTTAAATGTTAAAGACTTAAGCGAGATGCTTAATAGACTTAATAAAGGTATGCATGTAGCTAATCAAGCAAGTAGCCATTCCAAAACGAATGTTCGGAGCTTGCTAGGGGTTCTTAAAGATGATGATATGAATAGAAGTATCACATATATGCTTAATTTATTAAAAGGTATGTCTCGAGAAGACTAGAAATAAGAAGAGGTCAGAACAAACAACTTTTGATGAACAGTCTTTGTCAAAAGCGTGTCGGATAAGTCATTTTCCGTCACAAGTTCTGACCTTATTTCTTTATGTCGACATAAACAATTTAAATCATGTATCATGGTAGGATAAGTATTATTATAAGTGAATAGAGGTGTCATATGATTAATCCCAATATATTAAAGGCTATGGCTATCGTATCTAATGTTTTATTAGTAATTGGAATCATCTTTTTAATCATGTTGAAGTTGATATTAGCTATTACATTTTTTGCGGTATCGTTGGCTATTAGTTTAGTAATATTTAATGTGCTATTTCGTGATAGAACAGGTATGAAGATCGCAATTAATGTGTCATTCTTTATTGTTGTCATAGCAATTGTAATCGCATATGTCATTTTATCTAAATAGATATAAATAAATAGGAGCTTTTATTGAATGAAGAAATTGAGTAAAGCCCGATTAAGTACTATTATCATCATCTTACTTTTGATCATTTTCGGTATACTGTATATCATTTTTGATACTAATTTATTTAATAATGATAAACGTGTGTCATTTAATGAAGCAGTCTCACGCCAACAAAATAAAGGTGTACTAAATATGAAAGAAGATCATGGTGAGTTTAAAAAAGCAAATGAAGCGGATATCAAAAAGGCTATGGCGATTCATCATAGCGATAATAAACTCAAATATATGGATATTTCTGAAAAAGTACCGATGTCAAAGGAAGAAGTTAATAAAATGCTTAAAGGGAAAGGCGTTTTAGAGAATCAAGGGCAAAGTTTTATAGATGCTCAAGAAAAATATGAAGTTAATATTATTTACCTAATCAGCCATGCAATTGTGGAAACTGGAAATGGTGACTCTGAATTGGCGCATGGTATCAAAGATGGTAAACACAATTACTATAATTTTTATGGTATCGGAGCATTTGATGAGAATGCGGTGCATACTGGTAAAAGTTATGCTAAAAAGGAATCATGGACATCGCCACGGAAAGCGATTTTAGGTGGAGCAAAATTTGTAAGAAATCAATACTTTGAAAATCAACAAATCTCACTTTATCAAATGAGATGGAATCCGAAAACACCAGGACAGAATCAATATGCTAGTGACATCCACTGGGCTGATAATATAGCAAAAATAATGAAGAAATATTATGAGCAATTTGGAATCAAAAAGGACAAAATTCGCAAAGATTATTACATTTAAACATAGAGAGAGAAGAGTATCTGCTTGTAAGAGAGCAGCATACTCTTTTTATTGTGGCAAACATATCTTTAGGTTACTCAATTTTGTAAATGTATGAGATGTGATAAAATATATAAGAATCACAATGTTGAGGTGGAATCATATGAAAATCGCAATTGTCGGTGCAGGAATCGGTGGATTAACAGTGGCTGCACTACTAGAAGAACAAGGTCATCAAGTTAAGATATTCGAAAAAAATGATGCAATAAG
This sequence comes from Staphylococcus sp. 510, assembly GCF_057219715.1. Taxonomy (NCBI): domain Bacteria; kingdom Bacillati; phylum Bacillota; class Bacilli; order Caryophanales; family Staphylococcaceae; genus Staphylococcus; species Staphylococcus sp. 510. Next base: position 46,514 of record NZ_JBXVVK010000007.1, read on the forward strand.
AGAATTAGGTGCAGGTATAGGTATAGGTGACAATGTCATTCAAAAATTACACAACCACGATTTAGCGAAAGGTATTAAAAATGCGGGTCAGAATTTAACATCAATGCAAACACTTGATGAGTATAACAAACCATTGATGACTGCTCATTTAAAGCGAGATACACTTAATGTTACATTATCTCGTCAAACACTAATTAGTATTATTCAATCTTATGTACAACAAGATAGTATTTATTTAAAACATGATGTAACAAAAATAGATAATAGTAATTCCAAAGTTATACTTCATTTTAAGGAACAAGAAAGTGAAGCCTTTGATTTATGTATTGGTGCAGATGGCATACATTCAACGGTTAGAGAAGCTATTGATAGTCAAAGTAAGATTCAATATCAAGGTTATACATGCTTCCGTGGGTTAGTCGATGATATTCATTTAGATGAAACGGATGTCGCTAAGGAATTTTGGGGTAAACAAGGACGCGTTGGTATTGTTCCATTAATTGATAACCAAGCATATTGGTTTATAACAATCAATGCTAAGGAAAGAGATGCTCAATACCAATCATTTGGTAAGCCGCATTTACAAGCACGATTTAATCATTATCCTAATGTTGTAAGACAAATTTTAGATAAACAAAGTGAAACTGGTATTATATTAAACGATATTTATGATATGAAACCGCTAAAGTCTTTTGTCAAAGAGCGTACTATTTTACTAGGTGACGCAGCACATGCAACAACACCTAATATGGGTCAAGGCGCAGGGCAAGCCATGGAAGATGCCATTGTCTTAACGAATTGTTTAAAATCATATGACTTTAATGAGGCATTAGAAAGATATGATAAATTAAGAGTAAACCATACAGCAAAAGTGATTAAAAAATCACGTAAAATTGGTAAAATTGCGCAATATCATAACGGTTTAATGATTAAATGCAGAAATGCAATGATGAAAATATTACCGAATAAAATTGCTTCAAACCAAACTAAGTTTCTTTATAAATCAAAGGAAAAATAATATGTAAGTAAAAAGGCAATCCAAATCACATTATTGATTTGGATTGCCTTTTTTATTATTGAGGATTAACTATGAATTGCGGCGTTTTACCGTTTAATTTTTTAATCGTATCATTTGCCACAATTTTAGCCATCATATCTCTTGCTTCAAATGTTGCGTTACCAATATGTGGTGTAAGTACAACATTTTTGAATGATTTTAATTCATCTGTAATTTTAGGTTCAAATTCATATACATCTAATGCTGCACCTTCAATTTCTTGCTCTTTTAAGGCTTTGACAAGTGCTTGTTCATTGATAATTGGACCACGACCGGCATTGACAATATATGCCGTAGATTTCATTTTTTTGAATTGTTCAGTATCAATTAAGTGGTGTAAATCAGGATTATAGGCAGCATTAATAGTGATGAAGTCTGCATTTTCAAGTAATGTATCTAAATCCACATATTTAGCGCCGATATCTCTTTCTTTTTCCTCTTTACGATGAGGACCAGTATATAAAACATCCATATCGAATGCACGTGCACGTTTTGCAACTGCACCACCAATTTCTCCTAAACCAATAATGCCGATGGTTTTCTCAGAAACTTCTCTACCTCTAAAGAATAGAGGTGCCCAACCATCAAAGCCCTTAGTACGAGATAATTCATCACCTTCAACAATACGTCTTGCGACACTTAAGATAAGACCAATGGTTAAATCAGCTGTAGCATTAGTTGAAGCTTTCGGTGTGTTTGTCACGTCAATACCTTTTTCACGTGCATAGTCTATATCTACATTATTAAAACCTGCACCATAGTTCGCAATAATTTTTAGATTTTTACCACTATCGATAACATCTTTATCTACATTAGTTGATAATAAACTTACTAATGCAGTGGCATCTTTGACACCATTAATCAGTGCTTCTTTACTAATTAATCCTTCATCATTGTACATTTCTACTTCGAAATGTTGTTTGAGAAGGTTTAAACCAACCTCTGGAATTGCGCCTGCGATAAATACTTTTTCCATCCTAATCACTCCTTTTATCAACAGTATATATAAAGATAATATACTAAACAATGAATAAACATATTAGATGAATTGCATATTAATTGATTAAACGTAATCCTATGACTGATCCTAGTATAAGTAGAATACAAAGGACTCGCATGATATTTTTTGATTCATGATAAAAAATCATACCAATAATCGTACCTCCAGCTGTACCTATACCTGTCCAAATGGCATAAGCAGTCCCCATAGGAATATCTATCATTGATAGTTTTAATGTACTAAAACTACAAATAAAGGCAATGCCAATGAGTAAAATGAAAATTTTATGTTTAGTTCTAGACCATTCATTCATTAATATAACACCAATCACTTCTAAACAACCTGCTATTAATAGATACACCCAAGCCATTAATTGCGACCTCCATCAACATCATCCGTTGTAGAAAGTTTCAAACCTATAATACCTAATATTAATAATGTTACTAATAATATTTTCATAAATGTAAAAGGTTGATTGAAAAATAGCATATCAACAATAACTGTACCAGCAGCTCCGATACCCACGAATATCGCATATACCGTTCCAACAGGTAAAGATTTTGTAGCATCGATGACGAGATAAAAGCTTAAAATGATAAAGCTAAGTGTAAATAACCAACTGAATATTGAATCAGCATTATTCAGTCCAGTAACCCATATGATTTCAACTAGTCCTGCTAGAATGACTTTTAACCATTTCAATGTAACGGTCCTCCTTATCAAATAACAATAAGAATATTCTCTCAAATTTAAAGATATAGGGCAAAGTTTGAAATTGATGTCGTTAAGATACATTTTCAAAATAAGCTTTATCATATATGTATTTCAATATTAAGGAAGCATATTCTAAAAAAGAATGTGAATAGGGGGAATAATTTATAGAAAGAAAAAAGCCTGTAAATGCTTAATTAAAAGCATCTACAGACTTTAAATGTCTATTTCATATATGAATTAGATATGAATATAATTATATGAGCTTGCTTCACCTGCAGAAATAGTACGTGTACTTACTGAGAAAGGTCCACCGCTATAGTTCATTTCAGACACTGTAACTGAACCGTCAGAACCAACGCTTTCAACATAAGCAACGTGACCATAGCCACCTGCTGATGATTGTAAAATTGAACCAGCTTTTGGTGTGTGGTTTACAGTGTAACCAGCTTGTTGTGCAGCTGATGCCCAGTTTCTAGCGTCTCCCCAAGTTGAACCAACTTTTCCACCAACTTTGTCATAAACGTACCAAGTACATTGACCAGCTGTATATAAGTTACCAGAAGCAGATCTTTCTGATGTAGTATTGCTAGTAGATGTTTGAGTTGTATTATAATTATATGATTGATTATTAGATTGATTAAATTCTGCAGCATCTGCGTGATGATCAGTTGTACCGAAATATGCAGCGCCAATGCCTGCTGTTAATGTAGTAATAGTTGCGATTTTTTTCATGATAAATATCCTCCCGAATTTTGTTTGGTTTTATTATGTAAGAAGATACGGCGTAGCGAACCGGACATCATCTTCATTTACCAATTTAAGTTTTATCGTTTTTACGACAAGAGTAACTTTAACAGAAAATCATCATCTTGTGCGGAATGTTACATCATCGTAATTAAATTAAAAAAACCATGACGCTCGTTGTAATAATCGAGTATCATGGTAATAAAAGTTTGTAGCGCTTACAAAGTGCATCTACACTGATTTATAATTAATTTAATATATGACCAACAATCATAAATATTACAAAGAGTTGTAATAAATGAATTATAGATTATTTGAAAAATCTAATACTAAGTGGAATTAGGTATTCATTGCCATTATAGTATTTAACACATGCAATAATAGTAAAAATAAATGAAACAAAGGCTAAAATCATCATAATAATAAAGCCAATGAAATAAATAATAAAACCTACAGTCATAGAGGTATCAGTATCCATACTTAATCCGATAAAAAATGGAACTAACATAACAACTAATATAATTATTGTCCAAATTGTATAGGAAATAACAAAGTTTAAGTAATTTTTACCAGCTTTATTGACGAAACGAGATTCTTTATGTTTGATTATCCAAATGATAAGCGGACCAATAAAACCACTGAATAAACTTAATAAATAGATTAACATAGCCATTAATCGAGATTCTTGGTTATCTGAATCAACTACTTCAGATGTTTGATCATGTAAAACATCATTCTGATTGTACTCTGTCATGCTATTACCTCCATTTTATATGTAAAATAAATTTATTACTTCTTTACTATATCAAACAATTATAAATTGATAAATAAGTTTTTAGATTTACTTATAACATGATATACGTTATTGTTCATTTAAAGGTTTAATTCATTTAAAATAAGGATATATAAAATTATTACAAGTTCATGAGTTGAAAGTTAGTGAGACGCTAATCAAGTTGAATTCAAATATTCAAACGTCATTGTCCAATTAAAAATGATTGTTACATCTTCAATTATGATTTTACACGTAGGATTTGTAGCAAGATTGAAAAATAGGGTGGGACTAAGAAATCTTTTTAATAAAAGTCATTTCAGTCCCGCTTTTTTAATGAAAGAAAATGATTAAGAAAGAGAGAGGATTTTAATGAAAATAGCAATTATTGGTTCTGGTAATGGTGCTGTTACAGCTGCACTAGATATGGTTGATAAAGGTCATAAGGTTAAATTATATTGTCGTAACCAATCTCTAGAAAAATTCAATAAAGCAATAGAAAAAGGCGGATTTGATTTTAACAATGAAGGAGAAGAAAAATTCATACAGTTCACAGATATTAGTGATGATATTGAATATGTGATGAAGGATGCAGATATTATACAAGTTATTATTCCATCTTCATTCATTGAATATTATGCAAAAGTGATGTCTTATCATGTCACAAATGATCAACTTATATTCTTTAACATTGCTGCATCAATGGCATCTATACGCTTTATGAATGTGCTTGAAGATAGACATATTGATGTAAGGCCTCATTTTGCAGAAGCAAATACATTAACGTATGGAACACGCGTTGATTTTAATGAAGCACGTGTAGATTTATCGTTGAATGTGCGTAGAGTATACTTCTCTACATTTAATCGAGAAGAATTAAATGATAGTTATGATAAAGTATCACAAATTTATCCCAACTTAGTTAAAGAGGAAAGCTTGCTTAAAACAAATCTCGAAAATGGTAACCCAGAGGTACATCCAGGGCCAACGTTATTAAATGTTGGACGCATTGATTATGCAGATGAATTCTCACTGTATAAAGAAGGAATTACAAAACATACAGTTCGTCTACTTCACGGTATTGAATTAGAACGACTAAATCTAGGACGTAAATTGGGATTTGAATTAGAAACTGCTAAAGAATCTAGAATTCAAAGAGGTTATTTAGAACGTAAAGATGAAGATGAACCATTAAATCGTTTGTTTAATACGAGTCCAGTATTCTCCCAAATTCCTGGCCCAAATCATGTAGAAAATAGATATTTAACAGAAGACATTGCATATGGCTTAGTACTATGGTCTAGCTTGGGACGTGTCATTGATGTACCAACACCTAATATTGATGCAGTGATTGTCATTGCTTCTACTATTTTAGAACGTGATTTCTTTGAAGATGGTCTAACAGTTGAGGAACTAGGATTAGATAAATTAGATTTAGAATAGTGATTTAAAAATAATGAAAGGAAAGAGGTCTTGTTTCAAAAAGAAAAATAAAGGGGTTTAGATATATGAAAAGACAGCCAACTTTTTTAGAGTCTATATCTACAATTATTGTCATGGTCATTGTAGTAACAACAGGATTTGTTATTTTTAATATACCTATTCAAGTTTTATTACTTATCTCTTCAGCTTATGCAGCGTGCATTGCTTATAGGGTAGGCTTACGTTGGGAAGATTTGGAAGAGGGGATATCAAAACGCTTAAATACAGCTATGCCCGCGATTTTTATTATTTTAGCAGTGGGTATTATTGTAGGTAGTTGGATGTTCTCTGGTACTGTACCTGCACTAATTTATTATGGTCTTAATTTTTTAAATCCGAGTTACTTTTTAGTTTCTGCTTTTATCATTAGTGCAATTACGTCAGTAGCCACTGGTACGGCTTGGGGGTCAGCATCAACTGCTGGTATTGCATTAATATCAATCGGAAACCAATTAGGTATTGAAGGTGGCATGGCTGCAGGCGCTATTATTGCTGGTGCGGTGTTTGGTGATAAAATGTCACCACTATCAGATACGACAAACTTAGCCGCATTAGTGACAAAAGTAAATATCTTTTCACATATTAGATCGATGATGTGGACGACGATACCTGCTTCCATTATTGGATTAATCGTTTGGTTTTTTGCAGGATTAAAATATCAAAGTCATACGAATCCTAAGCAAATTAAGCAATTACTTAATGAATTAACACAAGTGTACAACATTAACTTGTTTGTATGGATTCCATTAATCGTGATTATAGTGTGCTTACTATTAAAAATTTCTACAGTTCCTGCGATGTTAATATCAAGTTTAAGTGCGCTTTTAGTAGGGACATTTAACAACCATTTCAATATTGTTGATGGTTTTAAAGCAACATTTAATGGTTTTAGTCATACGATGGTCAATCAAAGTCATGTTTCAAATAGCGTCAAATCACTCATCGAACAGGGTGGCATGATGAGTATGACTGAAATTATCGTGACCATTTTCTGTGGTTATGCATTTGCTGGTATCGTTGAAAAAGCCGGTTGTCTAGATGTTTTATTAAAAACAGTATCAAAAGGTGTGCATTCGGTTGGTACACTTATCTTAGTAACTGTCGTATGTTGTCTTATGTTAGTTTTTGCAGCTGGTGTAGCATCTATCGTTATTATTATGGTAGGGGTACTAATGAAAGAAATGTTCGAAGAGAGACATTTATCCCAAACTGTATTATCTCGAACATTGGAAGACTCAAGTACAATGGTATTACCGCTAATACCATGGGGAACATCAGGTATATACTATGCTCATCAATTGAATGTCAGTGTTAACGACTTCTTTATTTGGACAATACCTTGTTATATATGTGCAATCATTGCCGTTATTTATGGTTTTACAGGAATAGGAATTAAAAAAATTAATAAAAGTGAAGTTTAAATTAATGAAAATGTGGAAAGTATTAAATATGTTAAAACAATTACATAGATATAAATTGTAGCGATTATATCTGAAAGATGTTTTAACTGATAAATATCCTTCTAATTAGAGTAGTGATTGAGTTTTGTAGCGGAATTTAATCGTGAAATATTAGACTAAACGAATTCTTTTAAACAACATTTAATAAATTGCCAATTATTATGTAGAAAAAGCGAATCAAGAAAGATTATTTGAATTTGTTTGTAACCAATGAACCGGGTAAGGTTGTAGCGATGTTACCTGGTTTACTTGGTTATTAACGAGACAGTCTTTTAGATATTTGTCTCAATTAAATCGTTAATATAATAGTTGCAATCATATAAAGAAACCGAGTATAACATTCACAAATTTGTGAATGTTATACTCGGTTTTTGAATGTAATTAAAATATTAGTGAATATAGTTATATGAACCAGCTTGACTAGCTGAAATAGTACGTGATGTTACAACACCAGGACCATGTCCATAGTTCATTTCTGAAACGCGAATTGAACCGTCACTATTAACACTCTCAACGTAAGCGACATGACCAAATCCACCTTGAGTTGTTTGTAAAATAGCACCTGCTGCTGGACGATTATTTACAGTGTAACCTGCAGCTGCTGCAGCGTTTGCCCAGTTATTAGCGTTACCCCAAGTTGAACCAACTTTTCCACCTACACGGTCATATACATAATATGTACATTGTCCAGCAGTGTATAAGTTACCTCCATTTGAAGTTGCTCTTGATAATGAAATACCATTTGAAGATGGTGCAGATGTTGTAGTTACATGTACGTTATGGCTTGTTGCTGAATAACTTGCACCTAAACCACCTGTACGTTGTGGTGTGTTATAAGATTGAGTGTTATACCCATAATCATAATTATTATAATTGTAGTTATTGTAATTGTTGTAAGCTTGAGTATTGTAACCATAATCGTAGCTGTTATTATGATTTACTTTGTCTGGGCTCCAGTTACCTTGCCAAGTGTAGTGGTAGTTACCTTGTTGATCGATTGTGTATGAATAGCTATATGAAGTTGGATCATTTGGGTTATATCCACCATTATTATTCTCTGCTGCTTGAGCATCATGGTTTGCAAAAGCGAAAGTAGCGATTCCTGCAGTAGCGATTGTAGCTGTAGCGATTTTTTTCATTTGATAAATATCCTCCAATTTATTTTTATAATTTTAATAGCATGTAAGCTATGTTTTTAAGTAATTGAATTCGTTCTTAACGACAAGCAATACTTTACCAAAAAAAATTGGATTTGTGGGCGTTGTTATGGATTTGTAATTTTTTGCTAATATTGTTACACAACTTAAATTAAAAATAATAGGGCAAAGATTTTGTTAAAATATGATGGTTAAGCTATTTATTGAATGAAATTAAAATATTACGAAAAAATGTGTTACATATCTGTAAACTTACAGAAAATTTAAATTGTATTATATTTTAAAGGATGAATAATAAATTAAAGCGTGGGACAACATCATTTAATATTACATGTAAAAAGTTTACTAATCTTGATAATATGATTGGCCTCATCAAGGGATAAAATATATAGAAAAATGGATAAAGTAACAATTAGTCTAAAACATGCTATTTTAATATAAATAAAAATTGATATAATTTTTAAAAGAATTGATACTATAGGATGTTAAATCAGTATAAAATTGACTGTGAAGATAGAGGTTATCTAATTAAGAGATATTTATTAAATCAATACATAAATTTATATGGATGATGTTATTGTAAGCAGCGTGAGGAAACAACATGATAGAAAACTATTCAGTCCGAATATTTCAGAATTTAATTATAAATAATAGCAAAGAATCAAATATCAAACTTATTTATTGGTTAAAAGGGACAGGTAAAGTGTTCATTAACTTAAAAGAATATGAGTTATGTCCTGGGCGTGTTTTACTCGTTATGATGAATGATGTATATCAAATTAAAAGTGAAAACCAAGCTATAGCATGCTTAATAGAAGTTTCAACTAAGGATTTCTTAAGATTCGTAACCCACCGTACAAGATTAGAAGGTGGAGAAATACAAACGGCGAATTACTCGAAAATTATTGATTTAATAGCAAAGCTAATTGAATTAAAATGTATAAACCAAACAGAAGAAATGATGATTGATAAAGTTATCAAATACTTATGTATTGAATTATGCTCAATCGCCTCAGATATAAAGGAAAAGCAAGGCGTGTCACTTATTTCAGAACCTATTCATAATTATTTAGTAGACAACCACTCAAGAAAAATAAATAAAAATGAATTAGTGAATGCAACAAATGTGCCAAGCCATCAATTAACTCAAATGTTTCAACATACACCTTATTATAGTTTTAACCAATATTTAAATCATATTAGACTTAAATTTTGTTTGATTGACATTTTATCAACAGATCAATCAATCGAGTATATTGCTATAAAACACGGATTTAATCATTATTCTAGGTTTATAAAGCTATTTAAAGATGCTTACGGTCAAACTCCCAAATTAATTAGAAAACAATATATAGAGACATCTATCTCTAATAATCAAACGAAAGAAATTAAATTGGACGAAAGTATATTAAGACTTTTAAACCACGTTAATAAAGATAAACAACATACATCTATGTTCATCGATATTGACTTTCCATTAAATCAACAGTGTAGGGCGGTTCTCCCTTATCACTTGTATATAGAAATAAATAAATTAATGACACTTAGTCATTTTGATTTGTTGAAATTAAAAGAAAAATTGAATTATAGATGTAATCCTATTCATATCATTATAGAAGTCGAATTCAATTTACTTATAAAGCAAATTAAAGTATTTGAAGGTCATTTAAATCAACTTTTGAAGATGCTAAATGATGTTAATATGATTCCCGTTTATAAAATTAAAACAGAACAGTCAGAGAAATTGACTTCATTGGAAAAAATAGCTATCCAGAAATTGATTAAAATATTGTTTAATATAACGAGGCGTTTTAAAAATGAAAAATTAGAATTTTTAATTCAAGGGTGCAATATTGATGGAATTAAAACGTTTAAACAATTATTGCATTTATATTTTGATGATTATCTTTTAATTTGGGCTCCTAATCACCACCACTTAAAGCAGCTTCATAGAGTGGAAAGTCTAGTGGATATGATTATGGTACCTTTAAATCATATGAGAGAGTTAAATTTAAATAACAATGAAAATTTAATGATTAGCAATTTAATACAGGATAATCATACAAGTTTTATCAAACAATCGGATTTTAAACATTTTAAGGAAATTTTTAATCAACTAAAAAATATTAATTCTGTTTATTTACATTGGGATGATATAGACATGAAAGATATACAACCATCTCAAATTACAAGCGCGCTTTCTACTTTATTTTTATTAGATGCATACAATCAATTGCGTGGTAATGTTATTTATGAGAATGATTACTTGATAGTGTCACATTATAGAAATGAATATCAGTGTATTGTACTCTTAGATATACCTATGACTAAAAATCCTAATATTGATGTTGTTCAATTAAATTTCGCAAATATAACTAATATCAATCATGCTGAAATTAACATGATAGACTATCAAACTTTTATGAAGTCAACTAAAGGAGATAGGCAATTAATCACCAGTGAGGTAAAAACAGAAAATTTATATTGGATTGGTGAAATTTGTAAAAGAGAAACAGGCGAAAACATTATACAACTTCCAAGTATAGCAATTGTTCATATTAATATTTTAGTTTAGTTAATGACGTATGGCTGGTATGAAAAGGGGAAGGTTTATCATGTCAAATGTAAAAATAGAGCTCTTTATTGCACACTACATGATTATTAAAGGAGCAAATGATTATTTAAAATATTCATACCATTTAACACTTGATCATATTAAATTACTTTATTTCTTAGTCAACGAGAATAACAACGAGAAATATATTGATCTTAACCATCTTACAAAGTTCGAACAGAAAACAAAGATACTACAAATGTTAAAATACTTATACCAACATCATTGGATATTGAAAGAACGTAAGGATGAAGACCAGCGCAAACTGAGTATTACCATAACTGAATTACAAAAAGAAAAAATACATTTTTTGTTTAGTGAACTACTTGAGATCATCAGTTCTAATCAATTAATAATAAATGCTAGAACAAAACATTCTATTCAGTATTATATAACCTGTAATGAAATGATGAGTTATATTAATCAATGCCTAAATGAATATAATCTTACAATAGAAGAACTATATGTGTTAGCGACTTTACTTATTAATGAAAATGAAATGACGATAAAGTATATGAGATATCAAACGCAAAGAGGCGTTGGAGCTTTAAGCCCAAATATAAAAAAATTGAAACAAAAAGGGTATATAATAAAAGAAAGATGTGTTGAAGATGAACGGTCTATCATACTTAAAATAAAACATTGTAATATGAGCTTAGTAGTTTCTATTATCGAATCATGTTACGAAATTTTAAAAGAGGGAATTAAAGATATATAAATAGGTGAGTAAAAGATAGAAGGAGTTTGTGTATGATTTTAGATAATGTCAATCCTAATGATTTATTTCCAACAGAGAAGAAAGGTCCTTCAGTATTAGGAATTATGGATTACCAAGTTCAAGGACAATCTCAATTTGAGGGTGCATTTATAGCTACATCTGAGCGTTTAATTATGAATGTAGATATGAATGGTCAATTCTATTATAGAAATATTGGTTACGATGAAGTTAACAATATTGAATTCGATGGTGAAACAATTTTATTTGAGTTTAATATTGGCCAAATTCCAATGCATGATTTTAAATCTAACGATGTTCAAGCGTTTGTAGATTTCGTAAAAGAAAAAATACAAGCTTAATCGAACATATTTATGAAGTATTTGAATTAGATATTAACAATACTGTTAATTATATATAACGATATGCCATTACAATTCGCATTATTATGGCATATCGTTATTTTTATATTTATATTGCTTGCCAATTTATTATTTTTAAAAAACCAACTAATCAAATAGGAATTATAAAATATTTAAAATATACACTTTCAGAATAAGTGGTAAAATTGTGATATATTTAATTTAATAACCTTGAAAAAAGTTAAATAAATGTTTGAGAAAAGAAATAAATATATAAATGCAAATTCGAGTAATAAAATTATTTAATTTTTAAACTTGTTTGTTTAAAATGAACTTTGTAACATGGGTGGAGATCAATTCAGTAAGATGAAATTATGTGAACCTTGCTACAACAAGATGTGCATCAGAGGAGTGGTTTTAGAATGGCAAAAATAAAAAATATTAATGATTTAGTTGACGCTACATTTCAAGTGAAAAAATTCTTTAGAGATACTAAAAAGCAATATAATCTTAACTATGAAGAAATTTATATTCTGAATTACATATTAAAAAGTGAATCTAATGAAATATCGTCTAAAGAAATTGCAACATGTTCTGAATTTAAACCATATTACTTAACTAAAGCATTACAAAAATTAAAAGAGTTAAATTTATTATCTAAAAAGAGAAGCGTGCATGACGAACGTACAGTAATAGTTTTTGTTACAAAAGAACAAAAGGATAAAATTAAGCAACTCATTGATGAATTAGAACAATATATCTAAGTGACTTGTTTTATTATATTTTATATTTAATGGTTCAAATTCAGATAATTAATTGTGATGGAAAGTAAGTTTTGGAATTGAGTAAGAAAGTGGAGCATTAGTTGTTACGCTTTTATCGTGTAGCTAGGGAATTATAGGTGTTTATCATTATAAACTTATTGGAAAATGGGTGTGTTTCAAGGTTAATGAATGTTTTCTTATTGTAGATACGATAAAAATGATCCATTAACCACAAACTGAATAGCATCTTAATTACATAATTTAGCTTCGCCCCTTATTTTTCAAATAAAGAAAGGCTTGGTTACCAAATGGCAACCAAGCCTTTTTAAATTTTAATCATTTTGACACTTGATTCATATTAATATTTTCTTAAGAAATTTAAATTTCTATCATACAGCATATTAGCGATATAAGCTTGAACTGTTTCAAGGATCTTTTCAATATACTGTGTACGGTTAGATAAAATTCTAATCGATAGCCCGTGTGTTGGTAATTGTGAAATGCCAAGTCGACAATTTAATTCTTTCTCAAAATGTTTAATTTGATCATAAACCTCATCGATAAATCTTTGATTTACATTAGGATGAATAAAATAAGCTGATCCTAAATGAGTATAATTTTCCATATAACCAATAGAATCTATTGAATTTTTTCGGGATTTAACATAAGGTTATCATAAGTTACTAATTCATCATCAATGTATATTTCATTTACTAAATGCATATATTTATAAGAAAAATTTTTATCTTCTGATGAGTAGCCAGGTGTAAGGATATCGGTATAAAACATGGCACTTGTTTGATCTAAGTCAAAGCGATTGTATTGATAAAATTTAGCATTTTCATATGCAATAATTGGATCTGCAATATATTCCATGTATGCGTTTGGTTTTAAATGGAATGTTTGATATTGTTCAACTCGGTCGTTTAATGTTTTATAAATTTTGGTTGCACCTTGAGAAGTCAACGTGACACTTGCATTATCTTCAATATTGAAATTCATTGAATAACGGTCACCGTCTAGATAACCTCCACCTACGTTAACAATATAGAAAGTAGGGATGTTTGATCCGTTTAAATATACAGGACGAATAACCTTTAATGCTTTTTCAAAAAAGATATCACGTGCAACTGAACGACTGCCATTATTAAATACGGTTAAATCAAGTTGACCTGTCCAAGCTTGTTGAGACATTACGATAATCCTTTAAGTAATGTATCTCGTTCAATCCACTCAATCACTTCATCAAGACCTTCATCTGTTTTCAAGTTAGTAAACGCGAATGGTCTGTCGCCTCTAAATACTTTTGTATCTTCAGCCATTTGTTCTAATGACGCGCCAACATGTGGTGCTAAATCCGTTTTATTGATGATGAAGAAGTCTGATTTAATCATACCTTGTCCACCTTTACGAGGGATTTTTTCACCTTGAGCTACGTCAATGATATAAATTGAAAAATCAACAAGTTCAGGACTGAATGTCGCTGCTAAGTTATCGCCACCAGATTCAATAAAGATTAGTTCAATATCATCATTACGTTCTAATAACTCATCAATAGCAGCAAAGTTCATAGAAGCATCTTCACGAATTGCTGTATGAGGGCAACCGCCTGTTTCAACACCGATAATTCTATCTTCAGGTAAGACACCTGTATTAACTAAGATTTTTTCATCTTCTTTTGTATAAATGTCATTTGTTATAACGCCGATACTCATGTCTTTAGATAAACGTCTGACTACTTTTTCTATTAATTGGGTTTTACCTGCACCAACAGGACCACCAATTCCAATTTTAATTGGTTCAGTCATACTGATACCTCCTATGAAATAAAGATTCTTACATTAACATTTTCATGTTCCATTTGGTTTAATTCTAAACCAGGTGCTGTCATACCAAAGTCGCTTTCATCAAGTGATAAAATATGATTTCTCGTTTCTTCTATATATGACACCATTTGTGTAACCACTTTTTGACCCGCTGTTTGTCCTAAAGGGATAGCTCTCACTGCATTTTGTGTTAAACTTGATACATTTTGATAAAGGTAATAATCAATGATTGTTTCTATATCAACACCTAAGTGATAGCCAAGCAAAGTGAAGCAAATAGCTGGATGTAATTTGGCTTTTTTACTTTTCATTTGTTCATGATACCAATTAATCCATTCGCTATCGTATAATTCCATCGCTAATTTCACCATACGAGTTCCCATTTGTTTTGCACCAACACGTGTTTCTTTAGGAATACTTTGTACGAATATAAGTTGATCCATACGTAAAATCTTATCTAAGTCATTTGCTTCAAGAGCTTCATAAACGATTCTCATCGCAAGACCATCCGAATACGTTAGTTGTTCATTTAAAAATAGTTTTAACCATTGCACAAAAGTGACATCATTATTGACTGATTCACGTTGTATATAGGTCTCTAATCCGAATGAATGGCTGAAAGCACCCGTCGGAAATTGTGAATCACAGAACTGAAATAAACGTAAATTTTGATGATCAATCATGAGAATGACCTATATGTCTAAATGCTTGATTTACTTTTCTATCTTCGTGACTATATGGAATGCCTAAAGATTTTAGTAAATCTTCAACAAGATAGTCATATTGAACTAACATTTCAGTTTCTGTGAACTGTGCTGGTAAATGACGGTTACCAAGTTGATGGGCGATATCTCCCATTTCTTTTAAATTACGTGGTTTAATCACTAATAAATCTTCAGAATTAACATCTACGATAATCATATTGGTTTCATCTTGATATAAAATATCACCATATTGTAAGTCGATAGGTTGTTTTAATCGGATACCTAATTCGTTACCGTGATCTGTTTTAACACGTTGAATACGTTTAACTAGATCAGAATTTTCTAGATAAACTTTCTCAACATGCTTATTTTTTTCTTCAGCTGATAAATTGGCTATATTGCCTTGAATCTCTTCGATAATCATTAATTTGCATCCTCCTAGAATAAGAAGTATCTTTGAGTTAATGGTAACTCAGTTGCTGGTTCACTTGTAATTTTTTCCCCATCAACATAAACTTCATATGTTTGTGGATCAACATCTAATTTAGGTGTCGCACTGTTATTCTTCATATCTGCTTTAGTCAAGTTACGGATATTTTTAACAGGTCTTACCATACGTTGTAAATTAAGTTGTCTGTAAATACCATTTTCATAAGCAGTATTAGAGACAAATGTCATAGCTGTATGAGTAATATTACCGCCATATTGTCCATACATTCTACGATATTTCATAGGTTCTGAGGTTGGGATAGAACCATTAGCATCACCATTAACTGCTACATTTATTAAACCGCCTTTTACTACAAGCTCAGGTTTAACACCAAAGAAAGCAGGATCCCATAATACTAAGTCAGCTAATTTACCAGATTCAATTGAACCAACATAGTCAGAAATGCCATGTGTAATAGCAGGGTTAATTGTATATTTCGCAATATAACGTTTAATACGATTATTATCGTTATACTCTGAATCGCCTTCTAATGGACCACGTTGTTCTTTCATACGATGAGCAGTTTGCCATGCACGCGTGATGACCTCACCGACACGTCCCATCGCTTGTGAGTCAGAACTAATCATACTGAAAACACCCATATCTTGTAATACATCTTCAGCAGCAATGGTTTCTTTACGAATACGTGAGTCTGCAAATGCAATATCTTCTGGAATTGAAGCATTTAAATGGTGTGTAATCATAACCATATCTAAATGCTCATCTACAGTATTATGTGTATAAGGTAGTGTAGGGTTAGTAGATGAAGGTAAAATATTTGAATAAGAAGCTGATTTAATTAAGTCTGGTGCATGTCCGCCACCAGCGCCTTCAGTATGATACATGTGTAAGACACGATTATTGACAGCTTTCATTGTATCTTCCATAAATCCAGCTTCGTTTAATGTATCGGCATGAAGTGCAATTTGAACATCGAATTCATCTGCTACGTCTAACGCATGACTTAATGCTGATGGTGTAGCACCCCAGTCTTCATGCACTTTTAAGCCAATGACACCCGCGTGTATTTGTTCGATAAGTGCTGTATGATTGACTGCTTGACCTTTACCTGTGAAACCAACATTGATAGGTAATGCTTCTGCAGCTTCTAACATACGATGAATATGCCAAGGGCCAGGTGTTACAGTTGTTGCTTTTGCACCTTCTGAAGCACCAGTACCACCACCGATATGTGTTGTAATACCGCTTTCTAAAGCAACTTCGGCTTGCTCAGGATTGATAAAGTGAACATGAGTATCGATACCACCAGCTGTTACGATTTTTCCTTCAGCAGAAATGATATCTGTTGTACTACCGATGATGATATTCACATTATCCATAATGTCTGGATTACCCGCTTTACCGATTGCAAAAATATAGCCGTTTTTAATTCCGATATCCGCTTTAACAATCTTGTCATAATCGATAATCATTGCGTTCGTTAAAACTAAATCGGCTACATTTTTATCATCACGAGTTACGTTAGGATTCTGTGCCATACCATCACGAATAGATTTCCCACCCCCGAAAGTAGCTTCGTCACCATAATTAGCATAATCTTTCTCAACTTCTGCAAATAGGTTAGTATCACCTAATCTTACAGCGTCACCAACGGTTGGACCGTATAAACTTGTGTATTGTGATTGTGTCATTTTAAAGCTCATTATTTCGTACCACCTTTTTTATTGACATTATCATGGCCTTCGTCATTGAATACGCCTGCATATTTATCGTCTTCGCCAGTTGGACGATATACACGGGAACCATCGATTGGACCATTTACAAATCCGCGGAAGCCATAAATTCTACGATTACCTGCATACTCTACAAGTTGGACTTGTTTGACATCTCCAGGTTCAAATCTGACAGCTGCACCAGCAGGAATATCTAAATGTTTACCGTAAGCTTTGTCGCGTTCAAAATCCAAAGCTAAGTTAGCCTCAAAAAAGTGGAAATGTGAGCCTATTTGAATAGGGCGATCGCCAGTATTTTTAACTTCAAGTACCGTTTCCGGTAAGTTTGGATTTATTTCAATATCTGTTTTTTAAATTTTAATTTCTCCAGGAATCATATTAACGTCCTCCTTAAACTATTGGATGATGGACAGTGATTAATTTAGTTCCATCTGGGAATGTTGCTTCGATTTCGATTTCAGTAATCATACTTGCAACACCATCCATTACATCTTCTTCATTTAAAATTGTTTTACCAAAGCTCATTAATTCAGCTACTGTTTTTCCATCTCTTGCGCCTTCTAATAATTCGTCACTAATTAAAGCAAGTGCTTCTGGATGATTTAGTTTAAGGCCTCGTGATTTTCTGCGACGAGCGACTTCTGCAGCCACAACAATCATTAATTTATCTTGCTCTCGTTGTGTAAAATGCAAAATAATCCCTTCTTTCAAATATTTATAATTGCAAAATAAACTTGCAAATTTTATATTAGGACGATTTTTAATAATTAACAAGTATAATGAGTCGATAAGTTTCAAATTTTAAATAAAAGGCACAAAATATTTGATTTTTAGAATGCAATTATAAAAAACATTTAATTTTATTAATACGTATATTATATAAAAAGAGTAAATAACATATTTATACACATTTTTTAAAAAGTGATGTATCATGATAATTATGAAATTAGGGAGCATATGCCATGAAAGCAGTAAGTATTATTTTAAAGAATATATCCCAAGTGTTATTAATTAATAATCATTACACAGGATTATTAGTGTTAATTGCTTTATTTATTGGTAATTGGAAAGTGGGATTAAGTGCACTCGTTGGAAGTATAATCGCATATGTATTAGCGCCACATGTTAACTATTCCGAACAAGAAATTAATGATGGTTTAGCGGGTTTTAGTCCAGTGTTAACTGCCATTGCATTAACTTTGTTTTTAAATGAAAATTGGGCAGGTATTTTGATAACGATTGTGGCTACTGTGTTAACTTTACCAATTGGTTCAGCTATTAGAGAATGGTTAAAACCTTATGGTATAGCAATGTTAACAGCACCATTTGTTATTGTAACTTGGTTTGCTATTTCAATATCAGAACAAGTGAGAGCGGTCAAAACACCGTTGAATATTATTCCGGGAACTGTAGAATCCATTGTGAAGAACCATAGTTCTGAACATGTAAATATCATTAAAACCACTTTAGAAGGATTTAGTGAAGTGTTTATCTTACCTAGTATATGGGCAGGTTTGCTCATATTAATTGGGATCTTAATCGATTCTAGAAAAGCAACGGTATATGCCATTTTAGGTAATGTACTCGGTTTTGTTATTGTAGCTATGTTAGGTGGTAATGTGAATGACATTAATCAAGGTTTATTTGGTTATAATTTAATATTAACAGCAATAGCATTAGGTACCACATTCAAGAC
The DNA here is from genome assembly GCF_057219715.1 of Staphylococcus sp. 510. NCBI lineage: Bacteria > Bacillati > Bacillota > Bacilli > Caryophanales > Staphylococcaceae > Staphylococcus > Staphylococcus sp. 510. Next base: position 65,765 of record NZ_JBXVVK010000007.1, read on the forward strand.
GAGTATCAATACATATTTCTCAACATTCCTCGGTTTATTATTAACTGTTTTATTGAATTTAGGTTTGAATACAATGCTTGAACCCATTGGTTTGCCATCATTGACGATGCCATTTATTCTAGCAACATGGATCATGTTATTTGCTGGTCGTCCTCATAGAGAGATTGAGAACAAGAATTAATTAAAAACTCTGGTGCACGCTTATTAAAAAGCGCGTTCCAGAGTTTCATTTTATGACACTAAATAATGGGTTGTATGGAGTTCTAACTTATGGAAGATGAGCTCAATAATAATCGCTAATGCCCAATAAAATATTGCAGCGACAGTATAAACTGGTACAAATTGATAGCCTTCATTAGCCATTTCAGTACTAATTGCCATTATTTCTGTTACTTGGACAGCGAAAGCAAGGGAAGTCCCTTTTAATAACATAATAAATTGGTTTTCAATATTAGGTAGTGCATATCCAAATGCTTGTGGAAATACAATACGTCGATAAACATTCCATTTTGATAATCCTACAGTTTGTGCGGCTTCAATTTGCTTTGTATCTACTGAAAGTAAACCACCTTTAATTGATTCGGATAAGTAAGCCGTTGCATGTAATGAAAAAGTGATAGCTGCAATCAATAAAGGAGGGACCATATCTGGATTCATAGATGTATGACATATGGCGTTAAACCAAAGAATGAATGCTGGGACGCCATAATAAAACACAAATAATTGTACTATTAATGGTGTACTTCTAAAAAATGAATTATAGATAACTACAAATTGAGATAGTACAGGAATTTGATGTAAACGAATCAGAGCAAATATGGATCCAATTAGTATACCTACACACATGGCAATTAAAGTTACTGCTAAAGTGTTAGGTACACCTTTTAAAACTTCAATAATAGTATGGAAAATAAAAGTCACTTGAATGTCCCCCTAAACTTGATAAGGCTTTTCTGAAATTTTACTGATAATTGTAAATGTTCCCTGAATAATTAATGCAAGTAACCAATAGATAATAGAAATCACAACATATACTTCTAACATACCTAACCCATAATTATTTCCAATAATCAGTTGAACTTGTCCCATCATATCTATAATGCCAATAGTGAAAGCTAATGATGTATCTTTTATGAGTTCAATGATTTGAGTTGTTAAATTGGGTATGCTGTTTCTTAATGCTTGCGGTATAATGATATCCTTTAAGATTCTTGGATAACTTAATCCTACTGAAAGCCCAGCTTCAATTTGACGATAATCTACCGATACATAACCTGCTCGAAATACTTCAGATAAATAGGCTGCACTATGTAGACTGAATGCTAAAATAATAAAAAATAATCGATCGAAATGATTAATATTGATCTGAAATATTAATAGAAATTGAGGTAAGGCAAAGTAAACTAAAAATAATTGAAGAAGAAGTGGTGTACTTCTCATAAATGATTGATAGACTCTTACACATGTTGATAGATAGGGCACTTGCTTTATACGAATCATAGTAAGTATTAAACCTAATATAGTGGCTAATATGAGTGCGCATATTATCATGACTAAAGTAATGGGCAATTGTTGGACAACTTGTTTAAATAAATCTAACCATTGTGTAGCAGACATTTAGCTATTTCACCTCCAATTGATCTTTGTGATGATTGATCTTGTTTAAATCATCGAACACATTGATATCAAAGTATTTTTGAGATAATTGTTGAAGCTTGCCTTCTTTTTTTAATTCACGTGTCGCTTGATCGATATCATCATGTAATTGTTGGTTATCTTTATTGTAAACAATATGAAGCGGTTCTTTTTTAACGATGCCACCAATCTTAACGTCTTCGTGAACTTTGTCTTGAATAGCTTTATATGTATTCCAATTTAGAAACATAGCGTCACGACGTCCATTACCAACCATCTTCAAGTTGTCACCGTTAGAAGGTGATTGAATCGTATCTATATCTATCTTTTTATCATGAGTCTGATTATATTGCTTTAATATTGAAAATAAACCGCCACTCGGAGCCATAGGTGTTAACCTTTTTTGAGTTAAGTCACTGAGTTGATGTATATCATTATTCTTCTTATTAACTGCGAACATAGGTAGTGCGTAACTATACGGCACATCTTGGTATAAAAACTGCTTCTCTCTTTCAGGCGTTTTAAAGAACCAATTAATGCCCATATCAAACTTTTTAGAACCAATACCTACTAAATTAGATTCTTCTTCGCCAACCTCATATTTAAAATCATACTGCGGTAATTTCTTTTCTAATAGTTTCATATATTCCATATCTAGCCCTATAAAATGATTGTTTTTATCGGTATACAGATAGGGTGGGTTAACTTCAGCTGAAAGTGCGACTTTAACTTCTTTGGGATGTGATTTCGTTGCGTGCTGTGCTTTGTCATTTGAGCATGAATAAAGAAGAGAGACACTTAATATGAGAATGGTTAATATGAAATACATTCTAATATGTTTCAAGTTACATCCTCCTCTGTTTTAATTCGTTGAATAAAACGTTGGATGCGTTCGTTACTTGGTTGGTGTAGTACATCGTTAGGTGTGCCTTGTTTAATTAATTCACCGTTATCAATAAACAAAATTTGATCGGCAATCGCTTGTGCAAAGCTAATTTCATGCGTCACTATAACCATCGTCATACCTTGTTGTGCGATACTTTTGATTAAGTTTAAAATACTTTGAATAGACTCAGGATCTAATGCTGAAGTAGGTTCATCTAATAGTAAGACTTTGGGCTTAAGTGCAAGTGCGCGTACGATGCCTACACGTTGGCTTTGACCTCCGGAAAGTTGAATTGGGTATTTATCCTTATGTGCAATTAAATTAACCATACGCAAATGTTCTTCAGCAATATGTATAGCTTCCTTTTTACTCTTACCTTGGCCATAAATAAGACCTTCAGTTATGTTTTCAAGCACAGTTTTATTTTTAAATAGTTGATAGCTTTGAAAGACCATTGCTGATTGTTGTCTCAGGTGTGAAATATCTTTTTTATTGTGTTGCTCGGCATTGAACTGGCACTCATCAATTGTGATTTGTCCTTTTGAAGGAATAGCAAGAGCATTCAATGTACGGAGTAAAGTGGTCTTCCCAGAACCACTTGGACCTATAATAGCTGTCACTGTTCCCCTTTGCTGTGAAAAATTAATATCTTTAAGCACTTGATTTGAATGGTAAAAATGAGATAAATGTTCTACTTTGATCAAGTTGCTAACCTCCCTTTTTCATTAAAATTAACTTATCACATTAATTCTTATCGGTAAAGTAGGGATTCTGTGATTTCGGTACTTTTAATTAATAATGTCGAGTGTTAAACTAAGAATAATTAAGCTAAAAGTAATACGTTAATGAGGTGAAGAAATGGGACAATCATTATTAGTCCAAACTGAGTTGCAACGAAAATGGATAGAAAAATTTAAATCAGTAGAAGATCAATTTAAATCGTATGTAGAAAACAATGATATTGAATCACGTTTTCCATATGAAAATGTACAATGGCTTATTGATGAAGGATATACATTATTAACCTTACCTAAAGCATATGGTGGTGAGGGTGGAACAATTGAAGATATGGTGATACTACAAACATATTTAGCAAGTATTGACGGTGCAACTGCACTATCTATCGGTTGGCATTTAAGTGTAGTTGGTCAGCTTTATGAACAACAAATGTGGGCACAAGATTTGTTAGATGAATTTGCTGAAGAAGTGAAGAAGGGTGCACTTGTTAATCGTGCAGTGAGTGAAGCAGAAACTGGTAGTCCTACACGAGGTGGTCGTCCTGCTACAAACGCAGTCAAAGTAGATGACGGATATGTCTTAAATGGTGTCAAAACTTTTACATCAATGAGTAAGGCGTTAACACACTTTGTGGTTGGTGCTTATGTAGAAGAACTAGGACAAGTGGGTTTCTTTTTGGTTCCTAGAGACTTTGAAGGCGTAGATATTGCTGATAATTGGAATATGATAGGTATGCGAGCAACTGAAAGTCATGATTTAGTATTAAATGATGTGAAGATACCTGAACAATATTTTGTAGAACATCAACGTAAGCCATCATTGAATGGATGGATATTGCATATTCCAAGTGTATATTTAGGTATTGCTCAAGCAGCAAGAGACTATGCAGTAGATTTTGCAAAAACATATAGTCCTAATAGCATAGATGGAACAATTGCTGAAATTCCGACAGTACAACAAAATCTAGGTAAAATGGAATCACTTTTATTATCTGCAAGACATTTTCTATGGAGTACTGCTCATGGATATCAATTATATGAGAAAGATACGGATATTTGGAATGAGACATCTGCAAGTAAAGTCCTAGTATTAAATCAAGGATTGGAAGTGGTAGATTTAGCAATGAGAATTGTTGGTGCTAAGAGTCTGGAGATGGAGAGACCACTACAAAGATATTATCGTGATATACGAGCAGGACTTCATAATCCACCAATGGAAGATATGGCATATACTAATATTGCTAAAAGTATTACTGGTTTAATGTAAGTTAGGTTGACATTCATTGTAAAATATCAAATTAATTATTATAAAATCTTATTGTAAAACTACATGCAATCTTGTATAATTTTAATGAAATTGATAATCGTTTTCATTAGGAGGAAAATATGAAAAAATTATTATTACCTTTAATAGCGCTCGTGTTGTTATTAGCTGCATGTGGTAACAATTCAGGGAATGGCTCTAAAGAGTCTGATAAAAAGGCAGAAACAAAATCTTACAAAACGGATGACGGGAAAAAAATTGATATTCCTAAAAATCCAAAACGTATTGCTGTTGTTGCACCATCATATGCTGGTGGCTTAAAAAAATTAGGTGGTAACGTCGTAGCAGTAAGTAACCAAGTTGATCAAAGTGATGTTTTAAAAGATAAATTTAAAGGTGTTACTAAAGTTGGTGACGACGATGTTGAGAAAGTTGCCAAAGAAAAACCAGATTTAATTATCGTATTAGATCAAAATAAAAATATAAAAAAATACAAGAAAATTGCAGCAACTGTTCCATTTAACTATGCAAAACACAATTATCTAGAACAACAAGAGGAATTAGGTAAATTACTAGGTAAAGAAGATGCAGTTAAAAAATGGGAAAAAGACTGGAAAAATCAAACTGCTAAAGATGGTAAAGAAATCAAAGATAAAATTGGTAAAGATAAAACTGTAACCATTTTTGATGAATTTGATAAGAAATTATATACTTACGGCGATCATTGGGGCCGTGGTGGCGAAATTCTTTATCAAGCATTTGGTTTGAAAATGCCTAAAGCAGTTGATGATTTAACTAAAAAAGCAGGATTTGCTGAAGTAAAACAAGAAAAAGTTGATAAATACGCTGGCGATTACATTGTTTCAACAAGTGAAGGCAAAGCGACACCAGCTTATGAAAAAACTAATATGTGGAAAAACTTGCCGGCAGTTAAAAATGATAAAGTCATTAAAGTGAAAGCAGAAACATACTGGTACAATGATCCATACAGTTTAGACTTTATGCGTAAAGATTTAAAGAAAAAATTAATGGATACTAAATAATCAATATCAATAAAGATGAAGTTGAGTCATGGTCGATGGCTCAACTTCTTTTTGTTCTTTTGTGTAATCTTTGTAATTATTAGATATAATGAAATAACTCATAATTATAATATGTTTAAATACAATTAAAGGAGAATCATCTATGAAAAAAGTTTATTTTAATCATGATGGTGGCGTCGATGATCTAGTATCATTATTTTTACTTATACATATGGATAATGTAGAACTAGTAGGAGTTAGTACAATTGGAGCAGATTGTTACTTAGAGCCATCTTTAAGTGCATCTATAAAAATAATTAACCGTTTTTCGAAGCAAAAACTTGATGTTGCACCATCTTATGAAAGAGGCAAAAATCCATTTCCAAAAGATTGGAGAATGCATGCTTTCTTCATGGATGCATTACCTATTTTAAATGAAAAAGTGGCCAGTGCTGAGTCAAAAGAAAACACACTTGAAGCTTATGAAGATATTATAGATAAACTTAAAAAAGCAGAAGATAAGCTCATTCTACTATTTACTGGACCATTAACAGATTTAGCAAAGGCTTTAAAAACTGATCCAACAATCGAAAATAAAATTGAAAAACTTGTTTGGATGGGCGGAACATTTCTAGAAAAAGGGAACGTTGAAGAACCCGAACATGATGGCACTGCAGAATGGAACGCTTTTTGGGATCCAGAAGCAGTTAAAATAGTATTTGATAGTGAAATTAAAATAGACATGGTTGCACTAGAAAGTACAAACCAAGTCCCATTAACTTTAGATGTAAGACAACGTTGGGCTGATGAGCGTCATTTTACAGGTATTGATTTCTTAGGTGTTAGTTATGCAGCAGTCCCACCATTAACTCATTTTGTTACTAATTCAACGTATTTCTTATGGGATGTACTTACGACAGCTTATGTTGGAAATCCAAAATTAACTAAATCAGTAAAACTAAATGTAGATGTAATTGCTCATGGTCCGAGTCAAGGTAGAACTGTTCAAAGTGATAATGGTAGAGAGATTAATATGATCAATTACGTAGAACGCAATAAGTTCTTTAACTATATAGGCGATTTAGCAAAACGAGCAAAATAATGTAAACTATATATTCACTTAGGTTTACATTAGTGGTATAATCATCTTCATGTAAGGAGGATGAACATATTGAGTACAAAAGATTTAGTATACACAGCACTAATGGCTGCAATCATTTGTGTTTTAGGATTAGTACCTGGGGTTCCGTTACCAATCATGCCAGTTCCAATTGTATTACAAAATATTGGTATATTCTTAGCAGGTATCATTTTAGGTAGAAAATTAGGTACATTAAGCGTAGTTATCTTTTTATTACTAGCTGCAGTAGGATTACCAGTTTTATCTGGTGGACGTGGCGGTATAGGTGCATTTGCTGGTCCATCTGCAGGATTTTTATTCTTATATCCATTTGTTGCTTTCTTTATCGGATGGGTTAGAGATAATTATTTACATAAAATCAATTTTATTATCTTATTCATTGTGACTTTAGTGGTAGGTGTCCTTGCTTTAGATATTTTAGGAACAATCATTATGGGAATCATTACACATATCCCAGTGAAAGAATCTATTAAATTATCGTTAGCATTTATGCCTGGTGACATTATTAAAGCAATCATAGCAAGCTTAGTAGGGGCAACGATATTGAATCATTCTCGATTCAAACAGTTGATTAAATAAAATGACTGTAAGACAATGTTTCATATAAGAAAGATAAACGATTCTAATTATCAACAGGGATGGGATAAGGATGAAACATTTGACGATATCAGACATTTATTTAGAAGGAAATATGCTATCAGAAGATGCACGTAAAACCATTTATTTAACACCGACTGATGCACTGCAATATTCCAATAATACATGGTTATATCATCAGTGTCCGACACAAGTGCAATGGCTAACAGATATTGAAACTCAAAAAGAAATGCATGTTGCACAAGGATCTGACCATTTATCCTTCTATTTCCCAGAAAATGAGTATCTTAATGAAGCTTGGTTTGATTTATTTAAAGAACTAGGATTTAAATTGGGTGTCTTAGAATTTTATCTGATAGAAGGACATGATTTAGCTCAATTAAACAAAAGAAATGACGTCACATTAGTCAAAGTTAATAAGGGGAACTTGCAAGACTATCTTGATATTTATTATCAATTTTCTTTACCATTTGGTAAAAAATATGCGGAACAAAGCGTTAAGAATGTTAAACAAAATTTTAATACTAATAGAGCAACACCAATGATTAGCTATTTAAACGCTCAACCTGTTGGTATTGTAGACATCATTGAAAATAAAAACTCGGTTGAAATAGATGGTTTTGGTGTCTTAGAGGACTACCAAAGAAAGGGTATCGGACAAACGATGCAATCATTTGTAGGTGAACTAGCCGGTGACCGACCAGTGATGTTAGTTGCCGATGGTGAAGATACAGTTAAAGACATGTATTTGAAACAAGGGTATGTATATCGTAGTTTTAGATATCAAGTTTTAAAAGAAAAAATATAACAATAGCTGCTAAAGATTCGACTTATTCGGTAGAATCTTTAGCAGCTTTAATACGTTCAGGGTGGCTATATATATTGAAATTACCATCTCTAATAAAACCTACTGCTGTGATGTTTAAATCATGTGCAAGTTGAATCGCAAGTGTAGTAGGCGCTGACTTAGATAATATAACACCCACGCCAATTTTAGCAGCCTTGATTAAAATTTCTGACGAAATACGACCGCTGAATATTAAAACTTTATTTCTAACAGGTATATGGTTTTGAATACAAAAACCATATAGCTTATCTAGTGCATTATGACGTCCAATATCTTGTCGATGTTCAAAAAATGCATCACCATCACTAATTGCTGCATTATGCAAACCACCTGTTTGTTTGAATATCGTACTTGCACTTTGTAAACGAGTCATCATATTCAGTACTTGTTGAGGTGTGATTGTAATTTTAGAAAGCGATGTCTTAGCAGTAGCGGCATCATTTTGAAAATAAAATTCGCGACTTTTACCACAACATGAAGCAATCATGCGCTTAGTGGAATACTCGAAGCGGTCATTTAGAGACTTTGTTAATTCGACATGGGCAAAGCCTTTGCTATCATCAATTTGAATGGACTTTAATTCATCTTTTTTTAATAAGGCACCTTCAGAAGCTAGAAAGCCCAAAACTAATTCTTCCATATTAGTAGGGCTACAAATAACAGTGGCAAATTCTTCGCCATTTACCATAATAGTTAATGGGAATTCAGTTACATATGTGTCAACACTATGCTGAAGTTGACCATTTTCATACCGTACAATTTTCTGATTAGATGATATATCTCTATTCATACCTATACTCCCTTTATCTCTATAATTAATATATTAAAGGGTTAGTAGCATATTTTAAATCATTATGTTCTATAGATTTAAGAAAAGTTTTAAATTAAAATTGATATCAAATGTTTACACGAAAATGTCATAATAAATTATATATAACTTGAAGTATAATAGAGATTAAGGAGGTTCTATAATGAAATATAAAAGTATTTTTGTAGTGATGTTAATGAGTTTACTTGTGTTAGGAGGATGTTCGAATTCATCTACTGACAATGGTAAAAAAAGTGACAAGGCTGATAATGGTAAGAAACAGGAATTACAAATTTCAGCAGCAGCAAGTTTAACAGATGTAAGTAAAGAATTGAAAAAAGAATTTGAAAAAGAACATAAGGAGGCGAAAGTTGACTTCAACTATGGCGGTTCAGGTGCCTTAAGACAACAAGTTGAATCAGGTGCACCTGTTGATGTCATTATGTCAGCTAATACCAAAGATGTTGATATCTTAAAAAATAAAAAGAAAGCACATAATACATATAATTATGCTAAAAATAACTTAGTACTTATTGGTGAAAAAGACAAAGACTATCATTCTGTTAAAGATTTAAAAGAAAATGATAAATTGGCTTTAGGCCAAATCGAAACAGTACCAGCAGGTAAATATGGTAAACAATATTTAGAAGAAAACAACTTATGGAATACTGTTAAGGACAAAGTCATTTATGCAAAAGATGTTAAACAAGTGTTGAATTATGTACAAAAAGGTAATGCGCAACAAGGATTTGTATATAAAACAGATTTATATAAAAATAAGAAAAAAATTGATAATGTAAAAGAAATTAAACAAGTGAAGCTATCAAAACCAATCACTTATAAAGCGGGAGCTACTTCTGATAAAAAATTAGCTAAAGAATGGATGGACTTCTTAAAAACAGATAAAGCTAAACAAATTATCAAAGACTATCAGTTCTCAGCATAGGAGTTGTCTTTCATGCCTGACTTAACTTCATTCTGGATATCTATCCGTGTAGCAACAATGAGTACGATCATCGTCATGATATTAGGTATCATAGTATCTAAATGGCTATACCATCGTAAAAAGCGATGGGTAAAAATAGTGGAGAGTTTCATCTTATTACCTATCGTCTTACCGCCAACAGTGATGGGGTTTATATTACTTATTGTTTTTTCACCACGAGGAATTATAGGTCAATTCTTCAATAATATATTACATTTGCCAGTAGTATTTACACTAACAGGGGCGGTTATCGCTTCAGTGATAGTAAGTTTTCCGCTTATGTACCAACATACGATTCAAGGCTTTAATAGTATTGATAAACGTATGTTAGATACTGCACGTACAATGGGCGCAAGTGAAAGTAAAATATTTTATCGTATTGTACTTCCGTTATCGAAACGCTATATATTATCTGGTATCGTGATGAGCTTTGCGAGAGCAATTGGAGAATTTGGTGCAACATTAATGGTAGCAGGTTACATTCCTAATAAAACAAATACATTACCATTAGAAATTTATTTCTTAGTAGTTGAAGGTAAAGAAAATCAAGCTTGGCTTTGGGTCTTAGTACTTGTAGCATTCTCTATTGTAGTTATCATGACGATCAATTTAATGAATTATGATAAATTCAGGGAGCGTGATTAAATGTTGAAAATTGACATCTCACACAAGATTAATCAGCGCAATATTGAGATTCATATAAATGATGATGTTCCTAAGATTTATGCTATACAAGGACCATCTGGAATAGGAAAGACTACTATATTAAATATGATTGCGGGTCTGAAAAAAGCGGATCAAGCTGAAATTGAAGTGAATCAACGATTGCTTACTAGTACATCTAAACGAACACAGATGAAAATTCAACAGAGATGTATTGGTTATTTATTTCAAGACTATCAATTATTTCCACATCTAACGGTGGAACAGAATATTACTTTTATGGCACAATATTCCGATCATATCAATTATGTTATGGATACACTTAACATTACACATATAGTTAATCAATATCCTATCACATTATCTGGAGGGGAAGCACAACGTGTAGCATTAGCTCGAGCATTAAGTATTAAACCCGACTTATTACTATTAGACGAACCTTTCTCTAGTTTAGACGACAACACTAAGAGAGAGAGTATGAACCTAGTCCATAAAATTTATGAATTATGGAACATACCAATTATTTTTGTTACACATTCAAATGAAGAGGCACATACGCTTGCTGATGAAATAATAATGATTTCTTAAACTTAGCGTAAATCATTTTGGCGAAACTATATTTAGATGATATTCATCATTATAGTTTCGCTTGTTTTATGTATGGTTTTTGTCACTTTGTCCAACAAGTTTTATAATAGAAGCAATACTATTTAAGGGAGATTCAAAGATGGATCAAGAGAGATATTCAAGGCAAATCTTATTTAAACATATTAAAGAAGAAGGACAACATCTTATTGGTCAAAAACATGTCATGGTTGTAGGTATGGGTGCATTGGGAACTCATGTGGCAGAAGGTTTGGTCCGAGCAGGTATTCAACACCTGACAATCGTTGATCGTGATTACATTGAGCTTAGTAATTTACAGAGACAAACCTTGTTCACTGAACACGACGCAAAAGATATGTTACCAAAAGTCATTGCAGCTAAGAAGCATTTAGAAGCGATTCGTCATGATATTGTTATTAATGCTTATGTATCACATGTTGATGCATACTTTTTAGACACCTACACAACGCATATCGATTTAATCATTGATGCAACTGATAACTTTGAAACACGACAACTCATTAATGATATTGCATATCAAAAATGTATACCATGGATATATGGGGGTGTTGTTCAAAGTACATATGCTCAAACAACCTTCATACCTGGCAAGACGCCTTGTTTTAATTGCTTAGTCCCACACTTGCCTTCAATCAATTTGACTTGTGATACAGTCGGAGTTATACAACCTGCTGTAACAATGACAACTAGTTTTCAACTTGTTGATGCTTTAAAAGTTCTAACCAATCAGACCACAGATATCAAATTGAAATATGGTGATATTTGGGAAGGTTACCATCATGCCATTGGTTTTAAAAATATGCAAAATGATACATGTCCGACTTGTGGAAAAACACCTCATTATCCATTCCTGAAGAATAGACAACGTCAATATACAACGTTATGTGGAAGAGATACAGTACAATACAATAATTCGATGATTTCCCAGGAAATGTTAGAAAGATTTTTAAAGACGCATCATATTCAATATAAACAGAATCCATATATGATCGTTTTTTCATTCAATGGTTATCGTATCGTTGCATTTAATGGTGGAAGATTACTTATTCACGGTATGAATAACCCTAATGAAGCTACAAAATTAATTAATCAATTATTTGGTTAATCATTGTTAGGAGGACTTAAATGATGCATACAAATGTAAAATTAGATAGAAATATAGAAGTTGCAGTACTTACAGTTTCAGATACTAGGAATTATGAAACAGATAAGGGAGGTCAACTGATACAAACGCTATTAAAAGACGAGAATGTAAATATCAAAAAGGAAAATTATCAAATTGTAAAAGATGATCAAGAGGCTATCTACAATCAATTACAAACATGGTTACAACAAAAACATATTGATGTCATTATAACAACTGGTGGTACAGGGATTGCGCAAAGAGATGTAACTATTGAAGTTGTGCGACCTTTATTAGACAAAGAAATTGAAGGATTTGGAGAATTGTTTAGGTATTTAAGCTATACAGAAGATGTAGGTACGAGGTCATTATTATCAAGAGCAGTAGCAGGCACACATGATAAAACATTGTTATTTGCGTTGCCTGGATCTACAGGTGCCATTAAATTAGCTATTAACAAGCTTATTAAACCTGAACTTAATCATTTGATACATGAAGTAACGAAATGAAAATAAGTAGGCTGGGACGTAAATTTTAAAATTTAAATCTTATATTGTCAGTAGTTGACTCTATATTATTTATGTCCCATTGCCTCTCTTAACTATTGAATTTAAACTAATTTGATCGATGATAATCGCCTGATTTTCCACCGGATTTAGATGTTAGATAAGTTTGGCCTATTGTCATTCCCTTATCAACTGCTTTGGTCATATCATAGATGGTTAAAGCTGTTACAGAAGCAGCAGTTAAGGCTTCCATTTCTACACCAGTTTTACCTGTTGTAGATACTGTAGCTTGAATATTCAGTTCGAAATGATTTGACGATGTTGTATTCCATTCAAACGAAACATCTATACCCGTTAATGGAAGCGGATGGCACATTGGAATAATCGTTGAAGTATTTTTAGCAGCCATAATTCCAGCAATTTGAGCAGTATTTAATACGTTACCTTTAGCGTTCGTATTTTGAACAATTTGTTGATAAATTGTTTCATTCACTATAATACTTGAATGTGCAATAGCTGTTCGTTTAGTAACTTCCTTATTAGAAACATCGACCATTTTAGCGTTACCTTGTTGATTAATGTGTGTAAATTCTGACATGTTAATCCTCCTTCTTATCGACACAAGTATATCATGAAAAATTATTTATGGAGATGATCATATGACATTTGAAAAAAGAAGTCCAATTCCTGTAAAAGAAGCTATTCAACGAATTGTAAATCAAAATATTCGTTCAAATAAGACCACTGTGGCATTAGAAGAAAGTATTGGGCATGTATTGGCGAATGACATTATAGCTACCTATGATATTCCAAGATTTGATAAGTCACCTTATGATGGGTTTGCAATTAGAAGTAAAGATTCTATAGGTGCTAGTGGTGAGCATAGAATTAAATTTAAAGTGATAGATCATATTGGTGCTGGTTCAGTGTCGCAAAAAGAAGTTGGGCAACACGAAGCGGTACGTATTATGACAGGTGCACAATTACCAAAATGCGCAGATGCAGTGGTGATGTTTGAGCAAACAGTTGAGGAAGAAGATACATTTTCGATTAGAAAATCTTTTGAACATCATGAGAATGTATCCTTAAAAGGTGAGGAAACACAAACAGGTGACATTGTATTAACAGCTGGGCAACGTATTAACCCAGGTGCTATCGCAGTCTTGGCAACTTATGGTTATACAGAAGTTGAAGTTTATGAAAAACCTAGTATCGCAGTTATCGCTACTGGTAGTGAATTGTTAGAAGTTGGTGATGAACTTCAACCAGGTAAAATTAGAAATTCAAATGGACCTATGATTAAAGCACTAGCTGAACAACTTGGTATCAACGTAGGGTCTTATCAAATACAACAAGATGATTTAAAAAGTAGTATTGAAGTTGTTAAACATGCAATGGAGAAACATGACATGGTCATTACGACAGGTGGCGTATCTGTTGGAGATTTTGATTATTTACCTGAAATTTATCGAGCTTTAGATGCCAATGTATTATTTAATAAAGTCGCTATGCGTCCAGGTAGTGTAACAACCGTTGCCGTAGCTGATCAAAAATATTTGTTTGGTTTATCAGGTAATCCGTCTGCATGTTTTACAGGATTTGAATTATTTGTGAAACCAGCGATGAATCATTTGATGAATGCCAAAGCGATGTATCCTCAAATTGTGAAAGCAACACTGATGGAAGATTTTACTAAAGCAAATCCGTTTACAAGATTTATACGAGCTACTGCAACATTAACTTCTGCTGGTGCAACTGTTGTACCTTCTGGTTTTAATAAATCGGGTGCAGTAGTAGCCATAGCACATGCAAATGCCATGATTATGTTGCCAGGAGGGACACGTGGATTTAAACAGGGACATACTGTTGATGTTATACTCACAGAGTCAGCGGCTTACGAAGAGGAATTAAATATATGATATTACAAATGATTGGATATAAAAATGTTGGAAAAACGACATTGATGACACATGCAATATCATTTTTAAAAGAGCGAAATTTTAAAGTTGCAAGCATCAAACATCATGGTCATCAAGGTGAAGATATTCAATTACAACATCAGCACGTAGACCATATGAAACACTTTCAATCTGGTGCCGATCAAAGTATTGTACAAGGTCATGCCTATCGTCAGACAGTCACTAGATCGACTGAACAAAGCCTTTCTAATATTATTAAGGAATCTGTTACAATTGATTGTGATGTTGTTTTAGTTGAAGGCTTTAAACATGAAAATTATGACAAGATTATTGTTTATGAGAATGAAAAACAATTACGTGAGTTAAATCATTTAAACAATATATGTTATAGGATAAAATTAAATGAACCAAATGCTTATCAAAAATTTGATGAATGGTTAATAAATAAAGTAACACATAAGGATTGAGCAAAATGAAGCAATTTGAAATCGTAACAAAGCCGATTCAAACCGAGCCTTATCGTGAATTCACGTTAAATGAACATCAAGGTGCAATGGTCATGTTTACTGGACATGTACGTGAATGGACGAAAGGTGTTAAAACAGAGTATTTAGAATATGAAGCATATATTCCAATGGCAGAGAAGAAAATGGCTCAAATTGGTCAAGAGATAGAAGAAAAGTGGCCCGGAACCATCACAACCATTGTTCACAGAATAGGCCCATTACAAATATCAGACATAGCTGTCTTAATTGTCGTATCTTCACCACATCGTAAATATGCATATCAGGCAAATGAATATGCAATAGAGCGAATTAAAGAAATTGTTCCAATTTGGAAAAAAGAAATTTGGGAAGATGGATCAGAGTGGCAAGGGCATCAAAAAGGTAGCTACGATGAAAGCCATAGGGGGAAGTAAAATGAAAGTACTCTACTTTGCAGAACTTAAAGATATAATCAATCAACAATCGGAATCAATCGATTTGTCAGAAAGGGTTAGGGTTGCAGATTTTAAAGACTTACTATTGCAACGACATCCTGAATTAACACATAAGCAATTTCAAATTGCAGTAAATGAAGAATTTGTTAAAGATACAGATATGATAGGAACTGGTGATACAGTGGCACTCATCCCACCAGTCAGCGGAGGATAAGATAAATGAAAGCAATTATACTTGCTGGAGGAGAGTCCAGACGCTTTGAACGTCCTAAAGCATTTGCCGAAGTTGAAGGGCAAATGTTTTATCAGCGAATTATCAAAGTATTGGAATCAACAAATATGTTTAATGATATTGTTATTAGTACAAACAATCAACTGAAAAATCAATTTGCACATCCAAACGTGGTTGTTGATACCGATAAACATAAAGGGAAAGGCCCATTAGCAGGTATATTAACAGCTATGCAAGAGTATCCAGATGAAGAATTATTTTTCGTAGTGTCAGTAGACACACCTATGATTAATGAAAGAGCTATTAATCAACTCTATCAGTTTATGGTGTCACACTTAATAGATGATCAAATAGATATCGCAACGGTAAAAGCAGCAGGACATTATATTCCAACAATTGGTTTTTACAGTCCTAAGACGAAAGCCATGATAGAAACTATTTTAGAGTCCGATGATTATAGTTTTAAACAATTATATAATCAAATGAATATAGATTGGATTAAAGTAGAAGATATCAAAGCACCGTCATATTGGTATTACAATATCAATTCTCAACAAGACTTGGACACTTTAAAACAACAGTTAAGTTAATAAGGAGGGTCCATGATGGTAGAGCAAATTAAAGATAAATTAGGTCGACCGATAAGAGATTTAAGATTATCTGTCACTGATAGATGTAATTTTAGATGTGATTATTGCATGCCAAAAGAAATCTTTGGTGATGACTTTGTCTTTTTACCTAAAGAAGAGTTATTAACATTTGAGGAAATGGTTAGAATATCTAAACTATATGCTCAATTAGGTGTCAAAAAAATTAGGATTACTGGTGGTGAGCCACTCTTACGCAGAAATCTTTATCAACTCATAGAGCAACTGAATCAAATTGATGGTATAGAAGATATAGGATTAACTACGAATGGTTTACTATTAAAAAAACATGGTCAAAATCTATACAATGCAGGTTTAAGACGAATTAATATTAGTTTAGATGCGATAGATGATGAAGTCTTTCAAGCGATTAACAATCGAAATATTAAAGCATCTACAATTCTAGAACAGATTGATTATGCAATATCTATAGGCTTTAAAATTAAGGTGAATGTAGTCATTCAAAAAGGCGTCAATGACGACCAAATCATTTCAATGATAGAATACTTTAAATATAAAGGCATTGAGATAAGGTTTATAGAATTTATGGATGTAGGGAACGATAATGGTTGGGATTTTAGTAAAGTCGTTACGAAAGATGAAATGTTAAGTATGGTAGAAGAACATTTTGATATAGAACCAGTAGAACCTAAATATTTTGGTGAGGTTGCAAAGTACTATAGACATAAAGATAATCAAGTGAAATTTGGATTAATTACAAGTGTTTCACAGTCATTTTGTTCAACTTGCACGAGAGCACGTTTATCTTCAGATGGAAAATTTTATGGTTGCTTATTTGCAGAAGTAGAGGGTTTTGATGTCAAAGCGTTAATGCGATCAGGTGCATCAGACGAAATGTTACTAGAGCAATTTAAAGCATTATGGCATATTAGAGACGATCGTTACTCTGATGAACGAACTGAACAAACTGTACGAAATAGAAAGCGTAACAAAATTAATATGAATTATATAGGCGGATAACATTAAACTGTCAAACTAATTATGAACAAAAGAAGACTCATATTTTAGAAACAAATATTCATTTAATGGATTAAAAATGTATTGCGATATCTGTTCTTTTACATTTAATTACTTTTCAATATTAAAAGCGTACTTTAAAATGATGTATTTCTAAACCAATTTTAGACTTAAATTTAATATTTGTAATAGATAAAATTCTAACTTTGTTATATAATAAAGTTAAGCAATTTAATTGTACAATACAAACATCACATCTAAGAATCAACATAGGAGGCATTTTATTATGACAAATAAAGTACAAGGTTTTATTGCATCTGAAAGAGAGCTAAGTCAACTTAAGCATTGGTTAAAATCAACCTATCGTATTTCAATTGAAGAATTTGTTGTATTATACAAAGTCTTTGAAGGTGAGAAAATAAGTGGTAAAGAATTAAGAGATACATTACATTTTGAAATGCTTTGGGATACAAGTAAAATTGATGTCATTATCCGTAAAATCTATAAAAAAGAACTTATTTCAAAATTGCGTTCTGAAACAGACGAACGACAAGTGTATTATTTCTTCAATGCGTCACAAAAAAAATTAATAGATAAAATGATTAATGAAATAGAAGCGATTAGTATCGCAAACTAACAATATATTAAAAAAGAAAAGCTATAGAAGCCTTATTAAAGAGGTTTCTCTAGCTTTTTTAATTTAGTAAAATTTGTTAGATTTTGTCATTATTCATAAGAATAGGAATGTCTAACTTTTTTGCCATGTACCAAGAAGTAAACGGCTGTAGTCAATAGTCCTAATATCGCCATTGCTCCATAAATTTGACCATATGAAACCATATGCGTAAATAATCCTAAGAATGAAGGTCCAAAGCCTACGCCGATATCTAGACCAATAAAATAAGTTGAAGTGGCTAAACCATATTTGGATGATGGTGATACTTTAATGGAAATAGCTTGCATAGATGAAGAAAGATTTCCATAACCGATACCTAGTAAAATACCAGCAAGTAATAATAAGCCACTATTATAACTGAAAACTAAACAAATAAAACATAATATCTGTGCAATGAATGCTGGATAAACCACAACATTTTCATTTTTATTATCCATGAGACGGCCTGCTATAGGTCGAGTGACTAATGAAGCAATAGCATAGAAAATAAAGAAGTAACTTGCGGCATTAACTAAGTCACGTTGTTCTGCAAACACTTGTAAATAAGTTAAAATAGCTGCATAAGTCACACCAATTAACATCATCACGATGGCTACTGGAACTGCCTCTTTAGCGATGAAGTTGTGGATACTGAAACCTTTATGTCCTGAATCATTATGACTAGGTTTAACAGTTTCAAAGTCAATTTTAATGAATAACGATAAAAGTAAACCAATGATACTTAATATAATACATAAAGTGAATAGAACAGTTATTGAAAAGGCATTAAGTAGTAGAATACCAAAGAAAGGTCCTACGGCAGTTCCTAAAACTAAACTTAATGAAAACAAACTGATACCTTCACTTTTACGAGTTTGTGGCGTTACGTAAGCTGCTATAGTACCAGTGGCTGTAGTAGCAATTGCTGTAGCAATACCATTAATCAAACGTACAAACATTAAGAAATAAATATTACTCGGAATAAAATAAAGTGCTTGAGTTACTATTAAACAACTTAAACCAAATATTAATATCTTTTTAGGACCAAATAAATTTACATATTTACCTGTTCCAAAACGACCGATTAATGATCCCACAATAAATAAACCAACGACAAGGCCGGCTAAACTATCTGAGGCATGATATTCAGATTTACTATATCCAGCAATTACAACAATCAACAAATACATACATAAGTATACGAAAAAGTTTATGATGAAATTTAGATTGAAGCGTTTGGTAAAAATAGGTGCTTTAGTTGCTGACGATTCATTCATTCTTGACTCTCCTTTAGTATTGTTTCATAAATGATAGACATTGACTCGATAATTTTTGATAATTGTTGCTCATTAATACCTGATTTTTTAATAATTTCACTTTGTATCTCATTAACCTCATTATTTATCGCGTTATATAATTGCATGCCTTCTTTTGTTAAGCTCAACCATTTTTGACGCTTGTCATTACCCGTTGTAAATGTGATCAATTCTTTTTCTAATAATACTTTGATGAACTTTCGTGTTGTTGGTTTCTCTATAGAACGGCGATACGAAATATTAACTAACGTTGTCGGTTGGAATTGAGCTATGTCTTTTAAAACAAGCCATTGACCAGTATGAATGTCATATCGGTCTAATATTGGTTGCGTTAATTTAATATAAGGTCGGTAAATACTTATAAAACTATTAAAAAAATCATTACTAATCATGAGTACACCCCAAAACATTTGTTAATTAGTTAGCTTAGCTAACCTTTTTAAAACGCAAGAATTATTATAGGACTAATAGCTATATTTTGCAATACTTTTTTGCTAGGTTTTAGAAGTAAATTATTGCTACATTTGTTAAAATAAGAATTAAGAAATGCAAAAAGGAGCTCATAACATGGATTTGAAATTTGATCATATCATTCATTACATTGATCAATTAGAGCAATTTAAGTTTCCAGGTGAGGTAGTTAAACTCAATTCCGGAGGTAAACACCATAAATTTGAAACATTTAATAAGTTGTCCTATATAAATGAAAATTACATAGAATTTTTAGATGTAGAAGATCAAGAGAAATTGCAAAAATTAGCGAAAACTGAAGAAGGAAGAGTATCATTTGCAACAAAAATCGCTCAAGATAATTTTAAACAGGGGTTTAAAACAATATGTTTAAGAACTAGTAATATTGATGCGATTAAACAGACTTTAGAAGAAAGAAACATAGATGTCATTGGCCCTGTAAATATGGAAAGAGAAACTAAAAAGGGTGAAAAAATAACTTGGCGTCTTCTCTATATTGCTGATCCTAGTTATATGGTCAAACCTCCATTTTTTATTCAATGGGATCAAGGGGACGCAAATCGACATGAACAACTTAAGTCGTTGTATCAAACTCAATTTTCTATTGATATGATTATGGTTTCAAGTAGTAAGAGAGCTCAGACAGTGAATAACTGGCAAAATTGGTTTGATATGGAAATAGTTGAAGAGACTGAAAAATATACGGATTTAATTTTGAAAGAAGATCAGATTTATTTCCGTATTGAAGATGGTAAACAATCGGGTTATCATACCGTAGTTCTTAAAGATACTGAAGCGACAGCACCATATTCACTATATATTAGAGGTGCTAAATATCGATTCGAGCCGATTCATTAATAAAGATAATTATAAGCACTTTGAATAATAAAAGAGATATGAATGCAAGCAATGATAACTGATAAAATACTCAAGTAATTACTTAATGATGTAGTTCTAATTAATAAAAATAGTATAGATAATACTAAAGTGAATGCTGCTATAATGACTTTCAGACTAAAGTAGTCGATGGAAAGTCCACTTTGTACAGAAGTGAAAATAGCAATCAGATTTAAAAAAATTAACAAAACGATAAGTGTTGGACGCATAAAACACACTTCTTTCCTTTAAAATTAGGTAATATATTATATCAATATTAATATAATTTTAAAGACAAATTCAACTTGATAGATATACGCATCAAATATTGATGGAAATAGAATTAAATATTGAAGTTTAATCGTTAATGTGTTTTGTCGACACTTATATCCAGACGATGTATAATTATAGGTATTGTTAATATAAAGGAGATATTATAAACCATGGAAAAGATGAATATCACTAATCAAGAACATGACGCATTTGTAAAATCTCATCCAAATGGCGATTTACTGCAACTCACGAAATGGGCAGAAACTAAGAAATTGACTGGATGGTATTCAAGAAGAATTGCGGTTGGTGAAAATGGTGAAATCAAAGGTGTTGGACAATTATTATTTAAAAAGATTCCTAAACTACCATTTACATTATGTTATGTTTCAAGAGGATTTGTAACAGAATATGATAACAAAGATGCGTTATCACAATTATTAGAAGAAGCGAAAAAAGTAGCTAAAGACGAAAAAGCCTATGCTATTAAAATAGATCCAGATGTTGAAGTAGAAAATGGTACTGAAGCGTTGAAAAATTTACGTAACCTTGGCTTTAGACACAAAGGATTTAAAGAAGGCTTATCTAAAGATTATATTCAACCTAGAATGACTATGATTACACCAATAGATAAATCAGACGAAGAGATTATTCAAAGTTTTGAAAGACGAAATCGATCTAAAGTAAGGCTTGCCCTTAAACGTGGGACAAAAGTTGAAAGAGCTGGCAGAGACGGCTTGAAAACTTTTGCATATTTAATGCAAATTACTGGTGAACGTGACGGTTTCTTAACACGAGACATTAGCTATTTTGAAAATATTTATGATGCATTACACGATGATGGTGATGCAGAATTATTCTTAGTTAAACTAGAACCTAAACCAGTACTTGAAACGGTAAATTCAGAAATTAAAGACTTAGAAAATGAAATTGAAAAGCTTCAAAATAAAAAGCAAGACAAAAAAACATTAAATAAAATTAATGATGCAAATAGCAAAATTAAAAAGTCTCAGGATTTAAAAAATGATTTACTAGAACTTGAAAAAGAGCATCCAGACGGTATTTATCTATCAGGTGCATTATTAATGTTTGCAGGAAATAAATCATATTACTTATATGGCGCATCATCTAACGATTTCCGTGATTTCCTACCAAACCATCATATGCAATATACAATGATGAAATATGCACGTGATCATGGTGCAACAACTTATGACTTTGGCGGAACTGATAATAATCCAGACAAAGAGTCTGATCACTATGGATTATGGACGTTCAAAAAAGTATGGGGCACTTATTTAAGTGAAAAAATTGGTGAATTTGACTATGTTTTAAATCAACCATTGTATCAACTTATCGAACAAGTGAAACCTAAATTAACTAAAGCTAAAATTAAACTTTCACGAAAATTAAAACGTAAATAAATTTAACCATTTTATCTGAACGATTCTATTTATAAAAGAACGTTCAGATTTTTTTGAATGAACATTGCAATTTATGAGTATCGAACTAATACTAGAAATTAATAAAAGGGGACACTTGATAAATGATAAAAAAACTATTGCAATTTTCTCTTGGTAATAAATTCGCCATCTTCCTTATGGTATTACTTGTAATTTTGGGAGGCGTATATGCTAGCGCGAAATTAAAACTTGAATTATTACCAGATGTTGAAAATCCTATGATTTCTGTCCAAACAACAATGCCAGGTGCAACACCGCAAACGACACAAGATGAAATTAGTAGTAAAATTGATAGCCAAGTGAGATCGATGGCTTATGTTAAAAGTGTCAAAACAGAATCTATTCAAAATGCTTCTATAGTGACTGTTGAATATAACAATGACACAGATATGGATAAAGCAGAGGAACAATTGAAGAAGGAAATAGACAAAATCAAATTTAAAGATGGCGTCAGTGATCCTGAATTAACACGTAATTCGATGGATGCCTTTCCTATTATCGCATATTCTTTAACTGATAAAGATAATGATCTAAAATCGGTGACGAAAAAGTTAAATCAACAACTTATTCCTAAATTACAAACGATTGATGGTGTTCAAAATGCACAATTAAATGGTCAAACCAATCGTGAAGTGACATTGAAATTTAAACAAAAAGAGTTAGATAGTAAAGATGTTACGGCAGACGATGTTGAAAACTATCTGAAGACTGCCACTAGGGAAACACCTTTAGGTTTATTCCAATTTGGAGATACAGACAAATCGATTGTTGTAGATGGACAATTTACATCTGTTAATGCATTTAAGAATTTAAAGATACCAGCGACAATTGCTGGTCAAGGACAAAGTAGTGACAGTGGAAGTGATGATAATCAGGATAGTGAAAGTTTAATGCCATCAGAGCCATCATCGGCAAGTAGTTCAAAGCAAGGTTCGTCTAGCTCAATGCCATCATTTAAATTAAAAGATGTAGCGGATATATCAGTTGGTGATGAACGTACATCTATTTCTAAAACAAACGGCAAGGACGCAGTTAACTTACAAATTACTAAAGCACAAGATGCTAATACTGTTCAAGTTGCCAAAGATGTACAGAAAAAAGTAGATGAATTTGAAAAAAATAATAGTGAAATGAAAGCCATTAAAACAATGGATACAGCAAAACCTATTGAAGATTCATTATATACGATGATTGAAAAAGCAGCTTTAGGTACCATTGTAGCGATAGTAGTTATACTTCTATTCTTAAGAAATATAAGAACAACGGCTATTTCAATTGTTTCAATACCAATGTCAATCTTAATAGCATTAGTTGCACTTAAATTATCTAATGTATCATTAAATATACTGACATTGGGTGCCCTAACAGTAGCAATTGGACGTGTAATTGATGATTCCATTGTTGTTGTAGAAAATATATATAGACGTTTATCAGATAGAAATGAACAACTTAAAGGTGATTCACTTATTGTCAGTGCTACAACGGAAGTGTTTAAACCTATTCTATCTTCAACTCTTGTGACTATCATCGTATTCTTACCACTAGCATTCGTATCAGGATCAGTTGGTGAGATGTTCAGACCATTTGCATTAGCGATCACTTTCAGTTTATTAGCGTCATTATTAGTATCTATTACTGTTGTTCCGGCATTAGGTTCAACATTGTTTAGAAAAGGAATTCAAACTAAACCTGAGAAACAAGCGCAAGGTGTAATCAACAGTGGTTATAAAAAGTTACTCTATTGGTCTCTCAATCATAAATGGATAGTTATTATCATTAGTATTGTGCTACTAGTAGGCAGTATTGGTCTAGGTGCAGCTAAACTAGGTACAAGCTACATTTCATCAGGTGATAATAAATTCATGGCGTTAACTTATACACCAAAGCCTGGAGAAACTGAAAAATCCGTACTTGAACATGGTGAACAAGTTCAAAAATATCTTAAAACAAAAAATAAAGTGAAAACAGTACAATATTCAGTAGGTGGACCAACACCTTCCGATCCTACAGGAAGTACAAATAGTATGGCCTTGATGGTAGACTATGATAAAGACACACCTAACTTTGAAGAAGAACCAGATAAAGTTCTTAAGCATGTGGACTCCTTTAAACATCCAGGACAATGGAAGAACCAAGATCTAGGTACCGGTGCAGGAAATGATTCAATTGAAGTGACAGTTCAAGGACCTTCAACAGATGCGATTAAAGGCACAGTTCATAAAATAGAAAGTACTATGAAAGATGTTAAAGGTATCAATAATGTCAAATCCGACTTGTCAGAAACATATCAACAATATGAAGTTAAAGTTGACCAAAATAAAGCAGCTGATAATGGTATATCAGCTAGTCAATTAGCTATGAATTTAAATGAAAACTTACCTGAAAAAACAGTTACGACAGTAAAAGAAAATGGTAAGAAAATTGATGTGAAAGTAAAACAAAACAAACAGACAGATTGGTCTCAAAATAAATTAGAAAATATCAAATTGAAGAAACCGACGGGTGGAACAATTAAATTAAGTGAGATTGCCAAACTGGAAAAATCATCAACACCAAGTAAACTAACACAAGAAGATGGTGACTATTCAACAACTGTTTCTGGTAAGATTACAAATAGCGATGTCGGTGGCACTTCTCAAAAAGTCATGTCAAAAGTGAATAAGATGGATAAAACTCACGGCGTAAAAGTAAACGTAGGTGGAGCAACAGATGATATTAATTCTGCTATGACTCAACTTGCGATAGCCATGTTAGCTGCAATTATTATTGTATATCTTATCTTAGTGATTACGTTTAAAGGTGGTTTAGCACCATTTACCATTCTATTCTCGTTACCGTTTACAATTGTTGGTGTTGTACTGTCACTTGTAATTACTGGTGAAACAATTTCAGTACCAAGTCTAATTGGTATGTTGATGTTAATTGGTATTGTAGTGACCAACGCTATTGTATTGATAGATAGAGTAATTAATAACGAAAAATCTGGAATGGATATGAAATCTGCATTGATAGAAGCAGGTGGCACAAGAATACGACCTATTTTAATGACAGCTATTGCAACGATAGGCGCGTTGGTACCATTACTCTTTGGAGAAGACAGTTCTATACTCATTTCTAAAGGTATGGCTGCAACAGTTATTGGTGGACTTATTTCTTCAACGATATTAACACTTATCGTTGTTCCAGTAATTTATGAAATATTATTTACACTTAAAGATAAAATATACCGAAAATTAAATAGAAAATAGTATGTAAAAAGCCTCTTATCCCAACTAAGGGATAAGAGGCTTAACTATTAATATAAAATTAAAGTAAGAATAATATAAATTACGAATAATCCGATGGATAAGATGTTTAATATGTTTACACCTTTAATATCATTTTTAAGTGATTTAAATGCTGTTACTTCAACATTACCAACTAATAGTAACAAGACTATGAATACCCACCAATTTTCATTTGGGAATTGCATTGTCGTAATAGCAACTACAAATAATAATAAAACAGCCATGATTATTCTTAAAATTCTAGTAAATATAGAATTCATTTTGAATATACTTATGTAACTTACAATTAAGTATAGTAAAGGTAATAAGATTAAGTATAATTTCATGAATTGACATCCTTTCTATTTCGAATTTATATTAGCACGTTCTTTTATTTATGACTAGGATGTCTATAATAAAAATGTAATGATATTGTGACACTACAAACACTATTGTTCATTTATTTGCTTTCTCACCTTAGCCATCTCTTTTTCGATTTCTTCTAGTTGATTAACTAGTGGATCGATATTTTGATTTAATGACTCACGTTTTTCCAAGTCACCTTGAAGACGCGTATAATCATATTTTAGTTCAGCTAATTTAGATTCTAACTTCATTCAAAGACAACTCCTTTATTTATTATTTTACAGAGTATTTAAATTATATCATGAAACAAAGTGGTTCTAAAATTTATAGCAAATGTGTTAAAGTTATCAATTGTAAGAGTTGAGATACGTGAAAGAAGGGTTGGTATGACGGAGCAATTTGTAATGATTATTCTTTTAATCGCTTTAGGGTACTTTTTAAAGCGAATTAATTACTTAAAAGCAACGGATAGTCAAGTACTTTCCACTTTAGTTTTAAATGTAACCCTACCTTCTTTAGTGATTGTTAATTTGAATCATGCTGATTTAAATCCATCGTTTTCGATATTGCCTGTTATGATGATTATTTACGGAGTATTAGCTAAAATTATTGTTATTTGGTGTTTTCGAAAATATAATAATCAAATGCGTGGTTCAGTAGGTATGATGATTGGTTCTATGAATATTGGATTATTTGCTTATCCACTCGTAGATGCTATTTGGCCGGGAACGGGTATGGTTTATTTTGGAATGGTTGATATTGGTGGAGCAGTAATTATGTTCGGTTTAACTTACTTTGTTGGTAGTTACTATAGTGAGGGAAGCGACCAATTTAACTTTAAATTTTTAGGTCTAAAACTCGTTCAGTCCGTTCCACTTGTTACATATATTGTTATGTTTACACTAAATATGGCTAACATTCATTTACCAAAAGTAGCCATAGATTTCTTTTCAATTTTAGGTAAAGCCAATATGCCAATGTCTATGATTTTATTAGGTGTTATGTTGAGTTTTACAATTGATCGAGCTTATTTACCTATTGCAATCAAATACCTATGCCTACATTATGGTATTGGTTTAGGTGCAGGACTACTGGTACATTATTTCTTACCGGTATCTGATCAAATGATTAAAACGACATTATTAATCACATGGTTATTACCTGTAGGTGTGGCGATAATACCTTATTCAATCCAATTTAAATACAAAACGTTACCTTTAATAGGTATGGTTACTAATTTAACGATTGTCATTAGTATTATTATATTATATATGTATCAAGCATTCTTTGTTTCATAGTCATTTTGTCATAGAGTTAAATAAAAAAACCATGCAATACATGCGGCCATAATGTTATTAAATAACATATACTATGCATGTATATTGCATGGTTTATTTTTTCGATTTAGCCTTTACCACCCATAAATGCAGGATAGTTTGTCATGCCACCATCAACATAAATGGTAGTACCGTGAATATAATGAGCTAAATCTGATGCTAAGAATAATGCTACATTAGCAATGTCTTGAGCATCGCCAATTTCTTTTGCAGGAATCATTTCTAATGTTTCCGCACGTGTTTTTGGATCAGAGAATTTTTCTTTAGTATGTTCAGTTACAATAGCACCAGGAGAAATATTGTTTATTCTAATACCAAACTGAGCATATTCCATCGACATTGTTTCCATCATTAATTTTAATCCACCTTTACTGGAAGCGTAATGGACGTAATTAGGCCATGGAATTGTATCGTGAACACTTGAAGTATTAATGATAACACCTTGTTTATCTTCATCTCTGAATTGTTTTATTGCTTCTCTTGAACCGATAAATGCGCCAGTTAAGTTAATATCTATAACTTTTTGCCATTCTTCAAGCGTCATTTCATGAGTTGGTGTTGGTTTTTCAAAACCAGCATTATTAATCATGATATCTAATGTACCAAAATGCTCAACGGTCTGTTTAATTAAATTGATAACATCTGCTTCTTTTGATACATCACCTTGAACAAGTAGGGCATCTCCTCCAGCTTGTTTGATGATATTAACAGATTCTTGTAAAGAATCATCATGTTTATCAGAGCGATAGTTAAGTACAACTTTGGATTTAGCTTTACCAAAGTTTTCTGCAAAGGATTTTCCGATACCACTACCGGCTCCTGTAATAATGACTACTTTATCTTCTAAGTCTTTAAACATTTAAGAGCCTCCTAAAATATGAATTATTTCAGATTACCTAAAATAATAGCAGCAATGATAATAAGGATAATACCTGACCATATGCCTGTCATCTGACGACTGTCTTTTTTCTCTCCTAAGATAAAGATACCGCCAAGTGTAGATACGATAACTAATAATTGAGATAATGAAAAACTAGTTGCAACACCTACTTTAGGTTGTGAATAGAACATGAATAAGTTACCGATTGCCCATACTACACCAGGAATAAGGTTTAAGGCAGTAGACTTGATTGATGTTTTATGATTCATGGATAAGATGAAACCACCAATAGCCATTCCGACTGATTGGAAGAATAACGCCTTAGTACCACTAACATTAAAGATATCTCCTAATACAACATAGCCAACGTAACCAACTGTTGAAATTAAAAGAATACCCATTGCTTTTTTGAACTCTGGATCGTCAGATTTTCCTTCGTTTTTAGCTTTTAATGATGTTAATGCAATACCTGCGACTAATAGCACCATGGATAATAGACCAAAAACAACCTGTACCATAGTACTCCATTCACCAAGGAAAATAACACTAAATAATGTAGTACCGACCAATTGCATACCTGTTGAGATAGGCATTGTTTTAGATACTCCAATTAAGTTAACAGATTTTAATTGGTTGCCTTGACCAAATGCCCATAGAGCACCAGAGAATAATCCCACTATAATGACTGTTAAATCGTCAAATGCTGCATTACCACTTAGAAGTAAACAAATACCTACAATAAGCGCACCTAAAGTAGTACCTCTGATTTGATTATAGGGGCCACCACCAACGAAAACATTGATTATAACAACACTACCCCAAAATAGTGCTGGTAACAATGCGATTAAAATATCAAGAAACTGCATATGTTTCTCACTCTCCTAAATTACGAATTAAGTGCTCCCCTTAATAACACTTGGAGTTAATTTTAAAACAAATTGGTAGAATAGTAAAAAACATCGCTCGAATTTTGTTTTGATGCGATAAAAAATACATCACCCAAGAATAGGGAGATGTATAATAGACATTTTTAATTGTCATTAGTATTAACTGTTTCATGTATATGTTGTGGTTCTAATTTATATTTTTTATATTCATAATTAGTTTTAAAACCTAATTCGTTAAAACGTTCAACAAGTTTACTGTTTTTATTACGTATTTTGAAATAAACTTTACGCAAATCGAAATGAGTAAATGCATAATTTAATGCGTATTCTAATAAATCAAAGGCGATACCTTTCATACGATAATCAATATGTGAACTGAAATATTTTATTTCAGCACTAGCTTGTTGCTTATTGACGTCTAAATATAAATAACCTTTTAATAAACCTTCACTAACGAATAGAAATAATCGATGTGTTTCATCAATACTATTTAAAATGTCATTTGCATCCATAGCATCATGTCTAAATGTTTTCTGATGCATACGCGAAAATGCACGGTAAAATCCTTTTTGGTATTCAATAATATTTTGCTCACTACTAAGTTCTCCTATATCTTGATGAGCTTCTAAATAATAGTCCGTGAAATTATAACTGGCTTGTATTTGTTTAACGAAAGGTTTATATGTTTGTACACCTTCTTCAAATGAAAAATGATATACTGCATGATCAGGTTGCCCAGCTATCATAGCATCAAATAATTGTTGGAATAATTCCGGGGTCAATGTGAAATTTGTTTCTATAAAGGGGCCAATCACTTTGAATTTATATGTTTCACATGGAATTGCAAAAATCAGTGCTTTGATTTGGCTATCTTCAGTGATGGCAAATGCGCCAGGATTATCTATTGCTTCTTCTAATAATTGATCAAATTCAGTAAATTGTTGAGGTATTTTATATAAATAGGAAGTTACTTGGTAATCAGAAGTCTCAATGAAAGATTTTATTTCTTTAGGGTCATTCAATTGAATAATGTCCATAATCCTACCTCCGTAACATTGTGATTAATATAATTATATGGGTAATTACAAATAATTGAAAGTTAATTGATACATGTACATGTTACAATTAATGTAATCCATTAAACATAATCATTATAGACATTAAATAAACTTAAATCTATATTTATTATAGTTAAATAAGAAAGGGAATTATCACAAATGCAATCATTAATTTTAGCAGAAAAACCTTCAGTAGCACGAGATATCGCAAGTGCACTTAATATAAATCAGAAAAGAAATGGTTATTTTGAAAATAATCAATATATTGTAACTTGGGCATTAGGTCATCTAGTTACGAATGCTACTCCAGAACAATATGACAAGTCGTTTCAGGAATGGAAGCTTGAAGATTTACCAATCATTCCGAAACAAATGAAAACAGTAGTGATTGGTAAAACCAGTAAACAATTTAAAACAGTAAAGTCACTTATGCAAAGAGACAATGTTAATGAAATTATTATTGCTACAGATGCTGGTAGAGAAGGGGAACTTGTTGCAAGACTTATTTTAGATAAAGTTGGAAACAAAAAACCTATTAAGCGTTTATGGATAAGTTCGGTAACTAAGAAAGCTATTAAAGACGGTTTTAACCATCTAAAAGATGGCCGTCAATACCAACACTTATACGATGCAGCTTTAGCAAGAAGTGAAGCCGATTGGGTAGTTGGTATTAATGCAACAAGAGCTTTGACAACTAAATATGATGCACAATTATCTTTAGGTCGGGTACAAACGCCTACTATACAATTGGTTCAATCACGTCAAAATGAAATTAATGAATTTAAACCGCAAACATACTATACATTAATAATTAAAGTAGACGGGTTTGAGTTTAGCTTTGATTCTGGACAACGTCGAATCACTGACCAGAAAGAACTTAAGTCAATTGTAGATGAAATTAAAAATAAAAAAGGCCAAATTGAAAAAGTAGTGTCTAAACATAAAAAAACTTACCCTAGATCTTTATATAACTTAACAGATTTACAACAAGATGCTTATCATCGCTATAAGTTGGGACCAAAAGAAACGTTGAATACCTTACAGAATCTATATGAAAGACATAAGTTAGTTACATACCCACGAACTGATTCTAATTATTTAACGACCGATATGGTGTCGACTATCAAAGAAAGATTACAAGCTTTACTGCCGACAGAATATAAAGAAAATATAAGAGAATTAATGTCTCACTCTTATTCCACTAAAATGAATATATTTAATAACCAAAAAGTTTTTGATCACCATGCGATTATTCCTACCGAAATAAGACCAGACTTATCTCAATTAAGTAATAGAGAAATGAAAATCTATATGTTAATAGTAGAAAGATTTCTTGAAAGTTTAATGCCACCCTATGAATATCAACATATTAAAGTGCATTTAGCAGTAGGTCAGTTCAAATTTGTATTAAACGAAAATGTCACAACTCAATTAGGGTTTAAAGCATTGAAACAACAAGAAAATGAAATTGTAACTCAGAATCCTTTTAAAAATAATCAAACAGTTAACATACAACACACCGATATAAAGTCACATCAAACAACACCGCCAGATTATTTTAATGAGGGTACGTTATTAAAAGCTATGGAAAGTCCTCAGAATTATATACATTTGGATGATAAAAAACACGTTCATACACTAAAAGAAGCGGGTGGTATTGGGACTGTAGCAACACGAGCTGATATTATTGAGAAACTCTTCAATATGAATGCAATTGAATCAAGGGATGGCAAAATTAAAGTAACATCAAAAGGTAAACAAATTTTAGAACTTGCACCTTCAAAATTAACTTCACCATTATTAACGGCTGAATGGGAAGAAAAATTAATACTAATTGAAAAAGGAAGATACAATAAACATCAATTTATAAAAGAGATGAAGGCATTTACAACTGATATTGTTAATATTATTAAAAATAGTGAACAGAAATACAAACATGATAATTTAACTACTACTGAATGTCCAACATGTGGCAAATTTATGATTAAAGTCAAAACCAAAAATGGTCAAATGTTAGTATGCCAAGATCCTACATGTAAAACAAAGAAAAATATTCAAAGAAAAACAAATGCACGTTGTCCAAATTGTAAAAAGAAAATGACTTTATTTGGTAGAGGAAAAGATGCAACTTATAGATGCGTATGTGGTCATTCAGAAACCCAAGCACAAATGGATAAACGTATGAAAGAAAAGTCGAGTGGTAAAGTGTCTAAAAAGGAAATGAAGAAATACATGAATCAACAAGAAGAACTTGATAACAATCCGTTTAAAGATGCTTTAAAAAATCTAAAATTGTAAATAAATTCGAACAAAAACGAAGTAAAATTTATGAAAGTTCGTATTTAGTATTGTCTTTTTAGAAAATTGGTATTAAAATATTAAAGTATTTCAAAAAAAGGAGCATTAGCCGTGAAAAAATACTTCAAGTTCGATGAATATGGTACTAACTTCAAAAGAGAAATCTTAGGTGGTATCACTACTTTCTTATCAATGGCTTATATTTTAGCAGTAAATCCACAAGTTTTAAGTTTAGCAGGCGTTAAAGGTGTATCTGAAGATATGAAGATGGACCAAGGGGCCATTTTTGTAGCTACTGCTTTAGCAGCATTTGTAGGTTCATTATTTATGGGCCTTATTGCAAAGTACCCTATAGCATTAGCACCTGGAATGGGACTAAATGCCTTCTTCGCATTTACAGTTGTTTTAACAATGGGCATTCCATGGAAAGTCGGTTTAACAGGCGTTTTATTCTCAGGTATATTCTTCGCGATTTTGACCGTCACAGGCCTTCGTGAGATTATAATTAACGCAATACCTTATCAGATGAAAATGGCCGTCTCAGCTGGAATAGGACTGTTTATTACCTTTGTTGGTCTGCAAAGCTCAGGTATCATTGTTAAAAATGACTCAACATTAGTAACACTAGGTCATTTAACTAAAGCCCCAGTGTTATTAGCAATATTCGGTATTGTTATTACAGTTGTGTTATATGCGAAAAAAGTACCAGGTTCTATATTTATTGGTATGATCATTACTGCTATCGTTGGTATGATAACAGGTCAAATTCACACACCAACAGGCGTTGTAGGTCATATTCCAAGTATTAAACCAACATTTGGCGCAGCATTTGAAGCATTTAAAGACCCAGGACAATTATTTACGATACAATTCTTAATCGTCATTTTAACTTTCTTATTTATTGATTTCTTTGATACTGCAGGTACTTTAGTTGCAGTAGCAACACAAGCCGGCATTATGAAAGACAACAAGTTACCTAGAGCAGGTAGAGCTTTATTCTCAGATTCACTAGCAACAATTGTAGGTGCTATTTTCGGTACTACAACAACTACATCATACATTGAATCAACTTCAGGTGTGGCAGTAGGAGCTAGAACAGGCTTTGCTAGTATTGTAACTGGATTCTGTTTCTTATTAGCACTATTCTTTAGTCCATTAATCGCTGTAGTTACAAGTGCAGTTACAACGCCAGCACTTGTAGTCGTGGGTGTGTTAATGGCAGCAAATTTTGCTGAGATCAATTGGAAACGATTCGAAGTTGCAGTTCCTGCATTTATTACAATTATCATGATGCCGTTATCATATTCAATAGCTACTGGTATTGCATGTGGATTTATTTTCTATCCAATTACCATGTTAATTAGTAAAAGACATAAAGAAGTACATCCGATTATGTATGTATTAATGGTATTATTCATTTTATACTTCATCTTCGTACATGGCTAAATATAAAAAAGACGTTCACACCATCATAAGTGTGAACGTCTTTTCTTATTACGAAGCAATATAATCGCTATTTAGATTTATGACCATCTTTATATTGTGTATAGATAACTCTTGCGTTTTTATTCGGGATATAAGTTGGCGCAGCTAGAACAATAAAAACAAAGAAAATCATCAATACAAACAATGCCCAATGAATAATCATGCCTACAAAAGGAATAAATGCTACAAACGAACCAATAATTCCAAGTATTGGAATTATCACCATAGGTTTAATAGTATTTTGAGTGTCAACTAATAATATTATAGTAAGAATTAGATAAAGAAACGCATTAAATAATAATGGTTGCCATCCAAAGCTTACAATAACGCTACCACCTAAAAATGGAATACCATAAAAGAATTCACAAATGATTAAGAAAACACCAATTATTGCTAGGGTAAGTTTAATACCGTTTTTCATTTAATTCACCCCCGTTCTCTTCTATTATAATAAAAAGGAACCGAAGTTAGTATTAAAAAGATTAGGTTAAAGAAATGAAATTAAAAATAAAGTAAAAAAATTCCCTAAAACGGTTGAATAAGCAATACATTTAAAGTACAATAACAAAGTATGTGTTAGACAGAACAGAAAAAGTTAGTGGAAACCATTGATTTATCAATGATTTTCATGTAACATATCTAATGTTGGACTTTAAGAAACGCGATGAAGCGAAAGGTTACTGACACACCCGGCCGCTTTGCCATGGCGCTGTGTGAGATAGTTTTCGTGGAGAAGTCTATCACTTAAATGTAGACGAATAAGGAGGGAAAATTATGGCAAAACAAAAAATCAGAATCAGATTAAAAGCTTATGATCACCGCGTGATTGATCAATCAGCAGAAAAAATTGTTGAAACTGCTAAACGTTCTGGTGCAGATGTTTCTGGACCAATTCCGTTACCAACAGAAAAGTCAGTTTATACAATCATCCGTGCCGTGCATAAGTACAAAGATTCACGTGAACAATTCGAACAACGTACTCATAAACGTTTAATCGATATTGTTAACCCAACACCAAAAACAGTTGATGCTCTTATGGGCTTAAACTTACCATCTGGTGTAGACATCGAAATCAAATTATAATAGAAAAATTTAGGAGGTGGACTTTCGATGACCAAAGGAATCTTAGGAAGAAAAATCGGGATGACACAAGTGTTTGGAGAAAACGGTGAATTAATCCCAGTAACAGTAGTAGAAGCAGGACAAAACGTTGTATTACAAAAGAAAACTGAAGAAGTTGACGGTTACAACGCAATCCAAGTAGGATTCGAAGACAAAAAAGCATATAAAAAAGGTTCTAAAACTAATAAATATGCTAATAAACCAGCTGAAGGTCATGCTAAAAAAGCTGACACAGCACCTAAGCGCTTCATTCGTGAATTCAGAAACGTTAACGTTGATGAATACGAAGTAGGTCAAGAAGTCTCAGTTGATACATTCGAAACTGGTGACATCATTGATGTTACAGGCGTTTCAAAAGGTAAAGGTTTCCAAGGTGCTATTAAACGCCACGGACAAGCTCGTGGACCAATGGCTCACGGTTCTCATTTCCACAGAGCACCAGGTTCTGTAGGTATGGCTTCAGATGCTTCAAGAGTATTTAAAGGTCAAAAAATGCCAGGCCGTATGGGTGGAAACACAGTTACTGTACAAAACCTAGAAGTAGTACAAGTTGACACAGAAAACAGTGTGATCTTAGTAAAAGGTAATGTACCTGGACCTAAAAAAGGTTTAGTAGAAATTTCAACTTCAATTAAATCAATTAAAAAAGGTAATAAATAATTAATAAGTGAAAGGAGGAAAATGCATAATGGCTAATTATGATGTTTTAAAAGTAGACGGATCAAAAAGTGGTTCAGTTGAATTAAGCGATGCAGTATTTGCAATCGAACCAAATAATAGCGTTCTATTTGAAGCTATTAATTTACAACGTGCTTCATTACGTCAAGGTACTCATTCTGTTAAAAACCGTTCAGCAGTACGTGGCGGTGGACGTAAACCATGGAGACAAAAAGGAACAGGTCGTGCTCGTCAAGGTACAATCCGTGCTCCACAATGGCGTGGCGGTGGCGTTGTATTCG
Source organism: Staphylococcus sp. 510 (assembly GCF_057219715.1). Lineage (NCBI taxonomy): Bacteria > Bacillati > Bacillota > Bacilli > Caryophanales > Staphylococcaceae > Staphylococcus > Staphylococcus sp. 510. The sequence continues at coordinate 102,031 of NZ_JBXVVK010000007.1, forward strand.
GACCAACTCCAAGAAGTTACGGTTACAAAATGCCTAAGAAAATGCGTCGTTTAGCATTACGTTCTGCATTATCATTCAAAGTTAAAGAAAATGGATTCACAGTTGTAGATGCATTCGGTTTCGATGCTCCAAAAACAAAAGAATTCAAAAATGTTTTAACTACATTAGAACAACCTAAAAAAGTCTTAGTAGTTGTTGAAAACGAAGATGTAAACGTTGAATTATCAGCACGTAACATCCCAGGTGTTCAAGTAACAACTGCTCAAGGTTTAAATGTATTAGATATCACAAGCGCTGACAGTGTAGTAATCACTGAAGCTGCTGCTAAAAAAGTTGAGGAGGTGCTCGGATAATGGAAGCTAGAGATATTCTTAAGCGCCCCGTAATCACTGAGAAATCTTCAGAAGCAATGGCAGAAGATAAATATACATTCGATGTTGATACTCGTGCTAACAAAACACAAGTTAAAATTGCTGTTGAAGAAATCTTCGACGTAAAAGTTGATAATGTTAACATCATCAACTACAAACCTAAGAAAAAACGTATGGGCCGTTACCAAGGCTACACAAATAAAAGAAGAAAAGCGATTGTAAAACTTAAAGAAGGTTCAATCGACTTATTCAACTAAAAAACATTACCAATAAGGAGGTAAACGACAATGGCTCTTAAAAAGTATAAGCCAATAACTAATGGTCGTCGTAATATGACTTCATTAGATTTCGCTGAAATTACGAAAACTACACCAGAAAAGTCATTATTACAACCGCTACCGAAAAGAGCGGGACGTAACAACCAAGGTAAATTGACTGTTCGCCATCATGGTGGAGGACATAAACGTCAATACCGTGTTATCGATTTTAAACGTAACAAAGACGGTATCAACGCTAAAGTTGATTCTATCCAATACGATCCAAACCGTTCAGCTAACATTGCATTATTAGTATATGCTGATGGTGAAAAACGTTATATCATCGCACCTAAAGGATTACAAGTAGGTCAAACAGTTGAAAGTGGTGCTGAAGCAGATATCAAAGTAGGTAATACTTTACCATTACAAAACATTCCTGTAGGTACAGTAATCCACAATATCGAGTTAAAACCTGGTAAAGGTGGACAAATTGCTCGTTCAGCTGGAGCTAGCTCTCAAGTGTTAGGTAAAGAAGGTAAATATGTATTAATCAGATTACGCTCTGGTGAAGTTCGTATGATTCTTTCAACTTGCCGTGCTACTATTGGTCAAGTTGGTAACATCCAACACGAACTAGTAAACGTTGGTAAAGCTGGACGTTCAAGATGGAAAGGTATCCGCCCTACAGTTCGTGGTTCTGTAATGAACCCTAACGATCACCCACACGGTGGTGGTGAAGGTCGTGCACCTATCGGTAGACCATCTCCAATGTCACCTTGGGGTAAACCTACGCTTGGTAAGAAAACACGTCGTGGTAAAAAATCATCAGACAAACTTATCGTTCGTGGACGTAAGAAAAAATAATAAAATTAACTTATTTGGGTGTGCGGCGTAACAGCTGCACGCACAGAATAAGAAGGGAGGCGCCCAAATGGCTCGTAGTATTAAAAAAGGACCTTTCGTCGATGATCACTTAATGAAAAAAGTTGAAGCACAAGACGGAAGTGAAAAGAAACAAGTAATTAAAACATGGTCTCGTCGTTCTACAGTTTTCCCAAATTTCATTGGTCATACTTTCGCAGTATACGATGGACGTAAACATGTACCTGTATATGTAACAGAAGATATGGTAGGCCACAAATTAGGTGAATTCGCACCAACTCGTACATTTAAAGGTCATGCTGTTGACGATAAAAAAACAAGAAGATAATTTTTAATAAGTAGAGGAGGAAATCCTAATGGAAGCAAAAGCGGTTGCTAGAACAATAAGAATCGCACCTCGTAAAGTAAGATTAGTTCTTGACTTAATTAGAGGTAAAAATGCTGGAGAAGCTATTGCAATTTTAAAATTAACTAACAAAGCTTCATCACCAGTTATCGAAAAAGTATTAATGTCCGCTTTAGCTAACGCTGAACATAACTACGACATGAACACAGATGAATTAGTAGTTAAAGAAGCTTACGCTAATGAAGGACCAACTTTAAAACGTTTCCGCCCACGTGCGCAAGGACGTGCAAGTGCGATTAATAAACGTACAAGCCACATTACAATCGTCGTAAGTGACGGTAAAGAAGAAGCTAAAGAAGCTTAATAACTTTCTAAGGAGGGAATACTGTGGGTCAAAAAATTAATCCAATCGGACTTCGTGTTGGAATCATCCGTGATTGGGAAGCAAAATGGTATGCTGAAAAAGATTTCGCTTCACTATTACACGAAGATTTAAAAATCCGTAAATTTATTGATAATGAATTAAAAGAAGCATCAGTTTCTCACGTAGATATCGAACGTGCTGCAAACCGTATTAATATCGCAATTCATACTGGTAAACCTGGTATGGTAATTGGTAAAGGCGGTTCAGAAATTGATAAACTTCGTAACAAATTAAACGCTTTAACTGATAAAAAAGTACACATCAACGTAATTGAAATTAAGAAAATTGATATTGATGCAAGATTAGTTGCTGAAAATATCGCACGTCAATTAGAAAACCGTGCTTCATTCCGTCGTGTACAAAAACAAGCTATTACAAGAGCTATGAAACTTGGTGCTAAAGGTATTAAAACTCAAGTATCAGGTCGTTTAGGCGGAGCTGATATTGCTCGTGCTGAACAATATTCTGAAGGAACTGTTCCACTTCATACATTACGTGCTGACATCGATTATGCACACGCTGAAGCAGATACTACTTATGGTAAATTAGGCGTTAAAGTATGGATTTATCGTGGAGAAGTTCTTCCTACTACTAAGAACACTAGTGAAGGAGGAAAATAATCATGTTACTACCAAAACGTGTTAAATATCGTCGTCAACATCGTCCTAAAACAACTGGTCGTTCAAAAGGCGGTAACTATGTAACATTTGGTGAGTATGGTTTACAAGCGACAACAACGTCTTGGATCACTTCTCGTCAAATCGAATCAGCTCGTATTGCAATGACTCGTTATATGAAACGTGGTGGGAAAGTTTGGATCAAAATCTTCCCTCATACACCATATACTAAAAAACCTTTAGAAGTACGTATGGGTGCCGGTAAAGGTGCGGTTGAAGGCTGGATTGCAGTCGTTAAACCTGGTAGAATTTTATTCGAAGTCGCTGGTGTACAAGAAGAAGTTGCACGCGAAGCACTACGTTTAGCAAGTCACAAACTTCCAGTGAAAACTAAGTTTGTAAAACGTGAAGAATTGGGTGGTGAAACAAATGAAAGCTAAGGAAATTAGAGACTTAACCACTTCAGAAATCGAAGAACAAATCAAATCTTCAAAAGAAGAGCTTTTTAACCTACGCTTTCAGTTAGCTACAGGTCAATTAGAAGAAACTGCACGTATTCGCACAGTAAGAAAAACGATTGCACGTCTAAAAACTGTTGCTCGTGAAAGAGAAATTGAACAAAGTAAGGCTAATCAATAATTAATTGAAAGAGGAGGTTACAAAAGTGAGCGAAAGAAATGATCGTAAAGTTTATGTAGGTAGAGTTGTTTCTGACAAAATGGACAAGACTATTACAGTACTTGTTGAAACTTACAAAACACACAAATTATACGGCAAACGAGTAAAATACTCAAAAAAATACAAAACTCATGATGAAAACAATTCAGCTAAATTAGGAGACATTGTTAAAATTCAAGAAACTCGTCCTTTATCAGCAACAAAACGTTTTCGTTTAGTAGAAATTGTTGAAGAGTCAGTAATTATTTAATTCAAGATTAGAGATAAGGGAGGTTTAACTAATGATCCAACAAGAGACACGTTTAAAAGTAGCAGACAACTCTGGTGCTCGTGAAGTTCTTACAATTAAAGTATTAGGTGGATCTGGTCGCAAAACAGCGAACATCGGCGATATTATCGTATGTACTGTTAAAAATGCAACACCAGGTGGCGTTGTTAAAAAAGGCGATGTTGTCAAAGCTGTTGTAGTACGTACTAAATCAGGTGTACGCCGTAACGATGGTTCATATATCAAATTTGACGAAAATGCATGTGTTATCATTCGTGATGACAAAGGCCCACGTGGTACTCGTATCTTTGGTCCTGTTGCTCGTGAATTACGTGAAGGTAACTTCATGAAAATCGTATCATTAGCACCAGAAGTACTATAAAATCAAATAACCAAAATATATAAGGAGGTGCCCACATGCATATCAAAAAAGGTGACAACGTAAAAGTTATCGCAGGTAAAGACAAAGGTAAAGAAGGTAAAGTAGTAGCTACTGAACCTAAACGTGACCGTGTCGTTGTGGAAGGTGTTAACGTTATTAAAAAACACCAAAAACCAACTCAATTAAACCCTGAAGGTGGAATTTTAGAAACAGAGGCAGCTATCCATGTTTCTAACGTACAATTATTAGACCCTAAAACAAACGAACCAACTCGTGTAGGTTACAAATTTGTTGATGGTAAAAAAGTTCGTATTGCAAAAAAATCTGGCGAAGAAATTAAATCTAATAATTAATTACTAGTTGAAAGGAGGATCCACTTTGAACCGTTTAAAAGAAAAATTCAATTCTGAAGTTACTGAGAACTTAGTAAAGAAATTTAACTATAGTTCAGTAATGGAAGTACCAAAAATGGACAAAATCGTAGTGAACATGGGTGTAGGTGACGCTGTTCAAAACTCTAAAGTGTTAGATAATGCTGTTGAAGAGTTAGAATTAATCACTGGTCAAAAACCATTAGTAACTAAAGCTAAAAAATCAGTTGCAACATTCCGTTTACGTGAAGGTATGCCAATCGGTGCGAAAGTTACACTTCGCGGAGAAAGAATGTATGAATTCTTAGATAAACTTATTTCAGTATCACTACCACGTGTACGTGACTTCCAAGGTGTTTCTAAAAAAGCATTCGATGGTCGCGGTAACTACACATTAGGTGTTAAAGAACAATTAATTTTCCCTGAAATCGATTATGATAAAGTAAGCAAAGTAAGAGGAATGGATATTGTTATCGTAACTACTGCTAACACTGACGAGGAAGCTCGTGAATTGTTATCAAACTTCGGTATGCCATTTCGTAAATAATCTCTAAAAGGAGGCTAATTAAGTGGCTAAAACTTCAATGGTTGCTAAGCAACAAAAAAAACAAAAATTCGCAGTTCGTGAATACACTCGTTGTGAACGCTGTGGTCGTCCACATTCTGTATATCGTAAATTTAAATTATGCCGTATTTGTTTCCGTGAATTAGCTTACAAAGGCCAAATTCCTGGCGTACGCAAAGCTAGCTGGTAATAAACAAGAGTCTGAAAGGAGGCAACAATCAATGACAATGACAGATCCAATCGCAGATATGCTAACTCGTGTAAGAAACGCAAACATGGTTCGTCACGATAAATTAGAATTACCTGCGTCTAATATCAAAAAAGAAATTGCTGAAATCTTAAAAAATGAAGGTTTCATTAAAAACGTTGAATACGTAGAAGACGATAAACAAGGTGTTATTCGTTTATTCTTAAAATATGGTCAAAACAATGAACGTGTTATCACAGGATTAAAACGTATTTCAAAACCAGGTTTACGTGTTTATGCTAAAGCTAACGAAGTACCAAAAGTACTTAATGGTTTAGGTATTGCATTAGTATCAACTTCTGAAGGTGTTATCACTGATAAAGAAGCAAGAAAACGTAATGTTGGTGGAGAAATTATCGCATACGTTTGGTAATAAATAATAAGGAGGTGCCATAACATGAGTCGTGTTGGTAAGAAAATTATTGACATCCCTAGTGACGTAACAGTAACTTTTGACAAAAATAATGTAACTGTTAAAGGTCCAAAAGGTGAATTATCAAAAACATTAAACGAAAGAATGACATTCAAACAAGAAGAAAACACAATTGAAGTTGTAAGACCATCTGATTCTAAAGATGACAGAACAGATCATGGTACAACTCGTGCTTTATTAAATAATATGGTACAAGGTGTTTCTCAAGGTTTCGAAAAAACACTTGAACTTGTTGGTGTAGGTTACCGTGCTCAAATGCAAGGTAATGATTTAGTACTTAACGTTGGTTACTCTCACCCAGTTGAAATTAAAGCCGAAGACGGAATTACTTTCGCTGTAGAGAAAAACACAACTGTTAAAGTTTCTGGTGTATCTAAAGAGCAAGTTGGAGCAATCGCTTCTAACATCCGTTCAGTAAGACCTCCAGAACCTTATAAAGGTAAAGGTATTCGTTACCAAGGTGAATACGTTCGCCGTAAAGAAGGTAAAACTGGTAAATAATAGATAACACTCTACAGAAAGGAGTATTGAAATGATCAGTAAAATTGATAAAAATAAAGTGCGTTTGAAAAGACATTCACGTGTTCGTACTAAATTATCAGGTACAGCTGAAAAGCCACGTTTAAATGTATATCGTTCAAACAAACACATTTACGCACAAATCATTGATGATGTTAAAGGCGAAACATTAGCTCAAGCTTCATCTAAAGATAAAGATATTGCTAACGAATCAGCAACTAAAGTTGATTTATCTACAAAAGTTGGCGAAACAATTGCTAAAAAAGCAAGTGATAAAGGAATTAAAGAAATCGTATTCGATCGTGGAGGTTACTTATACCACGGACGCGTTAAAGCATTAGCAGAAGCTGCTAGAGAAAACGGTTTAGAATTTTAATTTAAAGGAGGGACAAATACATGGCTCGTAGAGAAGAAGAAACGAAAGAATTTGAAGAACGCGTTGTTACAATCAATCGTGTTGCTAAAGTTGTTAAAGGTGGACGTCGTTTCCGTTTCACTGCATTAGTAGTAGTTGGAGACAAAAATGGTCGTGTAGGTTTCGGTACTGGTAAAGCACAAGAGGTACCTGAAGCAATCAAAAAAGCTGTAGAAGCAGCTAAAAAAGATTTAGTTGTAGTTCCACGTGTTGAAGGTACTACACCTCACACAATCACTGGCCGTTATGGTTCAGGTAGTGTATTCATGAAACCTGCAGCTCCTGGTACTGGTGTTATCGCTGGTGGACCAGTTCGTGCGGTATTAGAATTAGCAGGTATCACTGATATCTTAAGTAAATCATTAGGTTCAAACACACCAATCAACATGGTTCGTGCAACTTTAAATGGTTTACAAAACCTTAAAAACGCTGAAGATGTTGCGAAATTACGCGGCAAAACAGTTGAAGAATTATATAATTAAGGAGGGAAAATAAGTTATGGCTAAATTACAAATTACCCTCACTCGTAGTGTTATTGGTCGTCCTGAAACACAACGTAAAACTGTTGAAGCTTTAGGTCTTAAAAAGACTAATAGCTCAGTAGTTGTTGAAGATAACCCTGCTATTCGTGGGCAAATCAACAAAGTTAAACATTTATTAACAGTAGAAGAAAAATAATTAAGGAGGTGCCGACATGAAATTACATGAGTTAAAACCAGCAGAAGGTTCACGTAAAGAACGTAACCGTGTAGGTCGTGGTGCAGCAACTGGTAATGGTAAAACAAGTGGCCGTGGACATAAAGGTCAAAAAGCACGTTCAGGTGGTAAAGTAAGACCTGGATTTGAAGGTGGACAATTACCATTATTCCGTCGTTTACCAAAACGTGGTTTCACTAACATAAATCGTAAAGAATATGCTATTGTTAACTTAGACCAACTTAATCAATTCGAAGATGGTACTGAAGTAACTCCAGCTTTATTAGTAGAATCTGGTGTTGTTAAGAACGAAAAATCTGGTATTAAAGTACTAGGTAACGGCTCACTAGATAAAAAATTAACAGTGAAAGCTCATAAGTTCTCAACTTCAGCAGCAGAAGCTATTGATGCTAAAGGTGGAGCACACGAGGTGATCTAATGTTTCAAACGCTTGTGAGCTTCTTTAAAACTAAAGAAGTTCGAAACAAGATTTTCTTCACTCTAGCAATGTTAGTGATCTTTAAGATTGGGACTTATATTCCAGCTCCTGGAGTAAATCCTAATGCTTTTGATCAAGCAGCAAAAGGTTCTCAAGGTGTCACTGATTTACTTAATACTTTCGGTGGTGGAGCCTTGAAGAACTTTTCAATATTTGCGATGGGAATCATGCCATACATTACCGCATCTATCGTAATGCAATTATTACAGATGGATATTGTTCCTAAGTTCTCTGAATGGGCTAAACAAGGTGATGTAGGTAGAAGAAAAATCAACAATGTAACACGTTATTTCGCTATTATATTAGCATTCATTCAGTCAATAGGTATGTCGTTCCAATTTAATAACTTATATGGTGGTCGCTTAATTGTAAGTCATTCTGTATATAGTTATTTATTGATTGCACTAACTTTAACAGCAGGAACTGCATTCTTGATATGGCTTGGTGACCAAATCACTCAGTTTGGTGTTGGTAATGGTATTTCACTTATCATCTTTGCAGGTATTTTATCAACGTTACCATCAAGTATTATTCAAGCAGGCCAACAAGCTTTTGTGGGCCAAGAAGATACGTCTTTAGCTTGGTTAAAAATAGTAGCACTCATTGTTGCATTAGTACTGTTAACAATAGGTGCAATATTTGTACTTGAAGCGAAACGTAAAATTCCTATTCAATATGCAAAGAAACAAACAGCTCAACGATTAGGTTCACAAGCAACTTATCTACCTTTAAAAGTTAACTCAGCTGGTGTTATTCCTGTTATCTTTGCGATGGCATTTTTCTTATTACCAAGAACGTTGACGCTATTTTTCCCTAAAGCTGAATGGGCACAACAAATAGCTGATACAGCAAATCCATCAAGCAACATAGGAATGGTTATCTATATTGTATTAATCATTGCATTTGCATATTTTTATGCATTTGTTCAAGTTAATCCAGAAAAAATGGCTGACAACCTTAAGAAGCAAGGTAGTTATGTCCCAGGAATTCGTCCTGGTGAACAAACGAAAAAATATATTACTAAAGTGCTTTATCGATTAACATTTGTTGGCTCTATTTTCTTAGCTGTCATTGCAATTTTACCGATTTTAGCGACTAAGTTTATGGGATTACCAAGATCAATTCAAATTGGTGGTACAAGTTTACTAATCGTTATTGGTGTTGCTATTGAGACTATGAAATCATTAGAAGCACAAGTAAATCAAAAAGAGTATAAAGGCTTTGGTGGTAGATAATTTGTAGGAGGGCACTTATGAATATCATTTTAATGGGCTTACCTGGTGCAGGTAAAGGAACTCAAGCGAGTGAAATTGTTAAGAAATTCCCAATACCACACATATCTACTGGTGACATGTTCAGAAAAGCGATTAAAGATGAAACTGATTTAGGTAAAGAAGCTAAATCATACATGGATCGTGGAGAATTAGTCCCTGATGAAGTTACTGTGGGTATCGTTAAAGAAAGAATTTCTGAAGACGATGCAAAAAAAGGATTTTTATTAGATGGTTTCCCTAGAACAATCGATCAAGCAGAAGCTTTAAATTCAATTATGGCTGAACTTGATAGAAATATTGATGCTGTCATCAATATCGAAGTTCCAGAGGAAGAACTAATGAATCGTCTTACAGGTCGTCGTATCTGTGAGAATTGTGGTACAACTTATCATCTTGTATTTAATCCTCCAAAAGTTGAAGGTATTTGTGATCTTGATGGCGGTAAATTATATCAACGTGAAGATGATAATCCGGAAACTGTTTCAAATCGTTTGAAAGTCAATGTTAAACAATCAAAACCTATATTAGAATATTATGATAATAAAGGTGTATTGAAAAATATTGATGGTTCAAAAGATATTGAAGAGGTTACTACTGATGTCATTGATATCTTAGACCAATTACAATAGATCAACTTTTACGATCTATGTTGATGTGAATGTTTACTAACACTGTAATATACAATTTAATATGAGTGACAAATAACGATAATTAATTCCCGTAATTTTTGTTAAACTTATTAAAGCTAGTCACTAATAGATTCGTATCGTTGAAGTTGTCTATTGACGATAACCTTACTATTGCAAAAAGGGGGAAGTTAATCAATGGCTAAACAAGATGTTATTGAATTAGAAGGTACTGTATTAGATACTTTACCAAACGCAATGTTTAAAGTAGAATTAGAAAATGGTCATGAAATTTTAGCACATGTAAGTGGAAAAATTAGAATGAACTACATTCGAATTCTACCTGGCGACAAAGTAACTGTTGAGATGTCTCCGTATGATTTATCACGCGGTAGAATTACTTATCGTTATAAATAATCGTCACTCCATAATATAGGGAGGTATTAAAATGAAAGTAAGACCATCAGTAAAACCAATTTGCGAAAAATGTAAAGTCATTAAACGTAAAGGTAAAGTAATGGTAATTTGTGAAAATCCAAAACACAAACAAAGACAAGGTTAATAAAAGAGAGGTGTAAATGTATATGGCACGTATTGCAGGAGTGGATATTCCACGTGAAAAACGCGTTGTTATTTCTTTAACTTATGTATATGGTATTGGTACTTCTACAGCGAAAAAAATCGTTGAAGAAGCTAACGTATCAGCTGACACTCGCGTAAAAGATTTAACTGACGATGAATTAGGTCGCATTCGTGAAGTAGTTGATAGCTACAAAGTAGAAGGTGACTTACGTCGTGAGCAAAACTTAAACATTAAACGTTTAATGGAAATTTCATCATACCGTGGTATTCGTCACCGTCGTGGCTTACCAGTTCGCGGTCAAAAAACTAAAAACAACGCTCGTACGCGTAAAGGCCCAGTTAAAACTGTAGCGAACAAGAAAAAATAATCGGTAAAGGAGGCAAATAATAAATGGCACGTAAACAAGTATCTCGTAAACGTAAAGTGAAAAAGAATATTGAAAGTGGTGTTGCACACATCCGTTCAACATTCAATAATACAATTGTAACGATTACTGATGAATTCGGTAATGCATTATCATGGTCATCTGCTGGTGCATTAGGATTCAAAGGATCTAAAAAATCAACACCATTCGCAGCGCAAATGGCGTCTGAAACAGCTTCTAAAACAGCTATGGAACATGGTTTGAAAACTGTAGAAGTAACAGTTAAAGGACCTGGACCAGGCCGTGAATCAGCTATCCGTGCATTACAATCAGCAGGACTTGAAGTAACAGCAATCAGAGACGTTACTCCAGTACCACATAATGGTTGTCGTCCACCAAAACGTCGTCGCGTCTAATTTATGGTTGTGTTGTTACAGGTCACTGAGCAAACAGTATAAATCAAGTCGACGTATTTAAGGAGGATATTTGTAAATGATAGAAATCGAAAAACCTAGAATTGAGACAATTGAAATTAGTGAAGATGCTAAATTCGGTAAGTTCGTTGTTGAACCACTTGAACGTGGCTACGGTACTACACTAGGAAACTCCTTACGTCGTATCCTACTATCTTCATTACCAGGATCAGCAGTTAAGTACATCGAAATTGAAGGCGTGTTACACGAATTCTCAGCGGTAGATAATGTTGTTGAAGATGTATCTACTATTATTATGAACATCAAAAAGCTAGCATTAAAAATCTATTCTGAAGAAGATAAAACTTTAGAAATCGATGTTAAGGATGAAGGTGAAGTTACTGCAAGTGATATTACTCACGACAGTGATGTAGAGATTTTAAATCCTGAACTTAAAATTGCTACTGTTTCTAAAGGTGGACATTTAAAAGTTCGTCTTGTTGCTAATAAGGGTAGAGGTTACGCATTAGCTGAAACAAATAATACTAGTGATTTACCAATTGGTGTAATTCCAGTAGATTCACTATATTCACCTGTAGAACGTGTTAACTATACAGTAGAAAATACACGTGTAGGTCAAAGTAGTGATTTTGATAAATTAACTTTAGATGTTTGGACTAATGGTTCAATCACTCCTCAAGAATCAGTATCATTAGCAGCAAAAATAATGACTGAACACTTGAATATCTTTGTAGGTCTAACTGATGAAGCACAAAATGCTGAAATCATGATTGAAAAAGAGGAAGATCAAAAAGAAAAAGTATTAGAAATGTCTATTGAAGAATTAGACTTATCTGTACGTTCTTATAACTGCTTGAAACGCGCAGGAATCAATTCTGTACAAGAGTTAGCTGATAAATCTGAAGCTGACATGATGAAAGTGCGTAATTTAGGTCGTAAATCTCTTGAAGAAGTAAAATATAAATTAGAAGATTTAGGATTAGGATTAAGAAAAGAAGATTGATAAAGGAGGTTAACTCATGGGTTACAGAAAATTAGGTCGTACTTCTGATCAACGTAAAGCTATGTTACGTAACTTAGCTACTTCACTTATCGTAAGTGAGCGTATTGAAACTACAGAAGCTCGTGCAAAAGAAGTTCGCAGTGTTGTTGAGAAATTAATCACTTTAGGTAAAAAAGGAGATTTAGCTTCTCGTCGTAATGCAGCTAAAACATTACAAAATGTTGAAATCTTAAACGAAGATGAAACTACTCAAACTGCTCTTCAAAAATTATTCGGTGAAATCGCTGAACGTTATACAGACCGCCAAGGTGGTTATACTCGTATTCTTAAAGAAGGCCCTCGTCGTGGTGACGGTGCTGAATCAGTAATTATCGAATTAGTATAATTTAACTATAAATACACTAATTACTTATATATAAAGCAAATGAGTGCAACGATAATGTCTGCCACATACAGACATTGTCTAGCTCAGAGTACCCCATCAAACTAAATATTAAATTAAAGCGTGAACTCAACAAAACTGATGGGGTGCGCGCTTTTTTATTTTTAAGCTGAGATATTCATATCTTCAGCTTTTTTTAATACATTATAGTTCTACATACAAAATACTTTTAATCATTAATGAACACGTATACATATGATATTAAATAATGTAAAATGTTAAAGGTAATTAAAATTAAAAGGGGGAATAAAAGTGAAGGAAGAAGATAATATTATTGAGTTTAAAAATGTATCATTTAAATACCAAAGTGATTCTGCCTTCACTTTAAATGACGTATCATTTCATATTCCTCGAGGTCAATGGACGAGTATAGTTGGTCACAATGGTTCAGGTAAATCAACTGTTACTAAACTAATGGTAGGTATTGAAGAATCCGATGAAGGGCAAATCTTGTTTAATAATCATAAAATTAATAAAGATAATATAGCCCAAATAAGAAAGCAGATTGGCATTGTTTTTCAAAATCCAGATAATCAATTTGTAGGAGCAATTGTTAAGTATGATGTTGCCTTTGGTCTGGAAAATCATTCAGTACCTTATCATGAAATGCAGGAAAAAGTAACAACTTCACTTAAACAAGTTGATATGTTAGATTTAGCAGAATATGAACCACATTCATTATCAGGAGGTCAAAAACAAAGAGTAGCTATTGCTAGTGTTTTAGCATTAAATCCGTCAGTTATCATTTTAGATGAAGCTACATCAATGTTAGATCCTGTAGCTAAATCATCATTATTACAATTAGTAAAAGAACTTCAAAAGGAACAACAAATTACTATCATTTCTATTACCCATGATTTATCTGAAACGATGAACGCAGATAATATTATTGTTATGAATCACGGAAGAATTTATAAACAAGGTAAACCAAGTGAAATCTATAATGATGTTGATCAACTCATGAAAATAGGGCTTGAACTACCTTTTTCTATGAAAATGAATCAATTATTGTTTGAAAGTTCATCATTTGTCACATATGAAGGGTTGGTTAATCAATTATGAGTTTAAATATGAATAATGTGAGTTATATTTACCAACCTAAAACACCATATGAGTTCAAGGCTTTAAATAATATTTCACTTAGATTTAAACAAGGCCATTATTATGCCATTGTGGGACAAACTGGTAGTGGCAAATCAACATTGATTCAACATATAAATGCGCTTCTAACACCTACAAGTGGTTCAATAGATTTTAATGAAAAGCATATAGACAGTAAAACAAAAGATAAGTTTTTAAGACCCATACGTAAACATGTAGGTATGGTATTCCAGTTTCCAGAATCACAGCTTTTTGAAGATACTGTAGAAAAGGAAATTGAATTTGGACCGAAAAATTTCAACATGAATGTACAAGAAGTGAAAAATAATGCTTTTGATATGTTATTAGAACTTGGTTTTTCACGAAATGTCATGTCTCTATCACCGTTTCAAATGTCGGGTGGCCAAATGAGAAAATTAGCATTAGTTTCTATTTTAGCTATGGATCCAGATATTATCGTTGTCGATGAGCCAACAGCAGGTTTAGACCCTAAAAGTAGACATCAAGTTATGACTTTACTAAAAAAATTACAATTAGAGCAGCATAAGACAATTATACTAGTGACTCATGATATGAATGATATTGCTAAATACGCTGAAGAAATCATTGTAATGCAAAAAGGTGAGGTACAGGCAATTGAAAATCCTAGAACGCTTTTTAGTCAACCTGACATACTTAACCAATGGCATATCACCTTACCGGATGTTGTTTGTTTACAAAAAGACTTTGAAACAAAATATCAGACAAAATTACCATCCACTGCTTTAACAGAGGAAGAATTCGCTGAGTTGTACAGGGAGTGGCAAAATGAAAAATAAATTAATAATTGGACGATATCTTCCTAGCAATTCATTTATACACCATTTAGATCCAAGATCAAAACTAATATTTGTGTTCGTTTTTATTATTTTTATCTTTTTATGCCATTCCTTTGGTACGTATGCATGGTTGTTTATATTGATTTTATTAATTGTGAGAATGGCTAAAATTAATTTTATGTTTTTAATTAAAGGATTAACACCAATATTTGTCTTTTTAATATTTACATTTTTAATGCACGTATTTTTTACAAAAGGTGGAGCAATCCTTTTACATTGGCACTTTATATCTATTGAAAGTAAGGGGATTTTAGAAGGCGTTTATATTTCTTTACGTTTAATCTTTATTGTTATGATAGCGACTGTAATGACGCTTTCAACAAGTCCTATTGATTTGACAGATGCGTTTGAAAAATTATTAACACCTTTAAAATGGTTGAAGCTACCTGTACATCAATTAAGTATGATGATGTCTATCGCGTTAAGATTTATACCAACACTTATGGATGAATTAGACAAAATTATTTTAGCGCAAAAGTCTAGAGGCTCAGAAATAAGTTCTGGAGGCGTCATAACAAGAATTAAAGCATTTATTCCATTGATGATTCCATTGTTTATTTCTGCCTTTCAAAGAGCAGAGGAATTAGCGATTGCTATGGAAGTAAGGGGTTATGATGCACATGCAGAAAGAACGAGCTACAGACTCCTTCAGTGGTGTCTGAGAGATACATTGATATTGTTACTATTAATTCCTATATTGGGTGTATTATTGTTAATTAAATTTATGGGAGTGTAAATGATTGCGTATTTTAGTAGAAATTGAATATCAAGGTAACCAATTTTTAGGATTTCAAATTCAACAACAAGGTAGAACTGTACAACAACAATTTGAAAAAATACTAAAAAGAATGCATAAACGGCACATAAGTATACATCCTTCTAGTCGTACTGATAGAGGTGTACACGCGTACCAACAATATTTTCATTTTGATACAGAATTACAAATTGAAAATAGCAAATGGCAATATGCAATGAATAGTGCCTTACCAGATGATATATATGTTAAATCTGTTAAACAAGTCGATGAAGATTTTCATTGTAGATATGATTGTGTAGGAAAACGGTATCGATATAAAGTTTATCAAGCTAAGCATCGCGATCCATTTCAAAGTGGATTGAAAACGTATATAGCAGATTCATTAGATTTAAATCAGATGAATGAAGCTGCAAAACTATTTATAGGTACCCACGACTTTACTGGATTCTGTTCACAAAAAACAGAAGTAGAGAGTAAGGTGAGGACCTTATACCAAAGTGAAATAGTTAAAACTGATGAAGGCTTTGATTATATCGTTACCGGATCAGGCTTTTTATATAATATGGTTCGTGTACTAGTTGCCTTTTTAATAGAAGTAGGAAAAGGTAAAAGAAGTCCAGAAGAAATCCCCCAATTACTAGAAGAGAAAAATAGGAATAAAATACCTTTTACAGCACCATCCGAAGGGCTATATTTAGAAAAAGTGTATTTATCAGATAAAGCACTAATTAAAGACTTTGGAGACCAAATTAAAATACATTATAAAAAATCATTACAAAATGATTGAATTGCATTGACAAAAGGCCTATGAAATTATAAGATTATTAACGGTATTGTTTTATATCCACCCCACGATAAGCCCCGGAATCTTATTGTGTTACAAGATATATAAGCAAAATAGAACAACAGTTAACAAAATAAATGAAATCTACGCTTTAAATCGTAACAATTTTTAAATCAAACCAAATAGAATATAGACATTACGGAAGTAACGATTGTTAATCAAGTTTGTCTAGAGTCTAAAACGAAGCATTTATTTTTAGGAGGACAATTATTATGCGTCAAACATTTATGGCAAATGAATCAAACATTGAGCGCAAATGGTATGTTATCGATGCTGAAGGCCAAACATTAGGTCGTTTATCATCAGAAGTAGCATCTATCTTACGCGGTAAAAATAAAGTAACTTATACACCACACGTTGATACAGGTGATTATGTAATCATTATCAACGCTTCAAAAATTCAATTCACTGGTAATAAAGAACAAGACAAAATGTATTACCGTCACTCAAATCACCCAGGTGGTTTAAAATCAATTTCTGCTGGTGAATTAAGAAGAACTAACCCAGAACGTTTACTTGAAACTTCAATTAAAGGTATGCTACCAAGTAGTCGTTTAGGCGAAAAACAAGGTAAAAAATTATTTGTATATGGTGGCGCTGAACATCCACACGCTGCACAACAACCAGAAAACTACGAGTTACGTGGTTAATTAGAAGGAGGAAATTACATTGGCACAAGTTGAATAT
This sequence comes from Staphylococcus sp. 510, assembly GCF_057219715.1. Lineage (NCBI taxonomy): Bacteria > Bacillati > Bacillota > Bacilli > Caryophanales > Staphylococcaceae > Staphylococcus > Staphylococcus sp. 510. The sequence goes on from NZ_JBXVVK010000007.1 coordinate 118,994, forward strand.
AAAGGCACAGGCCGTCGTAAAAACTCAGTAGCACGTGTACGTTTAGTACCAGGTGAAGGTAACATCAAAGTTAACAACCGTGACGTACGTGACTACTTACCATTTGAATCATTAATCTTAGACTTAAACCAACCATTCGATGTTACTGAAACTAAAGGTAACTATGACGTTTTAGTTAACGTTCACGGTGGTGGATTCACAGGACAAGCACAAGCTATCCGTCACGGAATCGCTCGTGCATTATTAGAAGCAGATCCTGAATACAGAGGTTCTTTAAAACGCGCTGGATTATTAACACGTGACCCACGTATGAAAGAACGTAAAAAACCAGGTCTTAAAAAAGCTCGTCGTTCACCTCAATTCTCAAAACGTTAATATTGCCAAGATTGTTGCGAACTTGTTCGCAAACCAATTGGTTTACACTTAATAGAGCAAAAAGCACTTCTCGAAACATCGAGAAGTGCTTTTTTGTGTTATTTAAAGTTAATATTAATTATAAATATTTCTTGAAAGTAACGTTACGTTATCCCTTATGTTAGTTGTAAGGAGGTAAAAATCATATGTACAATATAAAATTAATTAGATCTGATGAAGTATACAGACAACTTGTTAGTATGGAAAAAGATAAACGAAACAAATATTTTAAAGAGAAAGTACTTAGAGAGTTTGAAATGAAGTTTCAAATACAGCAGATACCTTTTGATAAAGAGAGCAGTAATAATTTTGATATATTTTCATATTTAGGACAATCGCATATTATTCCTAGTGAGATTAAATTAAATGACATAGACAAGATAAAAGAAATGGATAACCATTTTTGGAATGATTGTGAACATTCAATAAAGCGTGCAATAAATCGATTTGAAATGTCTGATGTTCAACCTAAAATAAAAGAATATATATTTACAGCTTTATTAGGTGATGAAAATAAACCCACTATGTTCTTGAATCAAAATTATGTTGGGGATGGGGGCATACCAGGGTACATTATTTTATCGTTAGTACCTAATAATTATACATTAAGTAGAGTTAAAAGTGCAATTGCTCATGAAATTAATCATAATATTAGATATCAATATGTTGATTGGGATGGTGGTTCATTAGCAGAATTAATTGTAGCTGAAGGTTTAGCAGAAAATTTTGTGGAATCATTATATGGTACAGATTATATAGGTCCATGGGTAACATCAACAGACTGGAATAAGAACCAAAAATTAATCAAAAATCTTATAAAGAATAATTTAACTATTAATAATATTTTTGAATCAATCCCTTATTTATATGGTGATGAAATTTCAAAATCATATGGTGGCAAATCTAAGGGGATACCATACGCTGCTGGTTATACATGTGGGTATTACTTAATAAAATATTATTTAGAAAAAACAAAATCTAGTATTGAAAAAGCAACAATAATGTCAGCAAATGAAATTTTAAATGAGGTGGAAGCATTTTGGAATACCAATATAGTTTAAAAGACATTATGAAAATAACAGGGGTAACCAAAAGAACACTACATTATTATGATGAAATTGCATTACTAAAAGTTAAAAAGAATGAAAGCAATCATCGTATATATTCTCAGAAAGATTTAGTAAAGTTACAAAAAATAATGTTATTAAAAAACATGGATATGAGTATTAAAGATATAAGTAAATTTATCAATAAAAATGATAGTGAATTGAAATTAATATTACAAAATCAGAAAGAAATTTTAAAGAGAAAAATAGAAAGTTTAGAAAATACAAAGAGTGCAGTTGAAAAGTATATTAAAGATGTTCCAATTACTGAAATTGAAGAATTAAATAGTATACCTTTAGAGCAATATCGAGAAGAAGCAAAATTAAAATATGGACATACAGATACTTATAAAGAATTCATTATATCTAATGGTGAAACTCTATTTAATGAAGAAAAAATGAAAAAGTTTGAAGAAATCTTTCAAAAATTTAATAATCTGTCTTTACATAAAGTGAATGCTAGAAATGCGTATGATGTCGTATATGAGTGGAAAGATTTTATGAACCAAATTGGAATTTTTGATAATCAAATGCTTTGTTTAATAGCAGATACATATCAAAATGATGAAAGGTTTAATAATTATTTTAAACGATACAAAAATCCATATATTACAGAATATATTTCTCAAGCAATTAACTATCATTTATCATAATGAGTTTAGAGTAAATCAAGCACTTCTCGAAATATCGAGAAGTGCTTTTTTTGTGTTATTTATTTAATTCTGAAACAACATCTATCATGTCATCATTAATGACTAAAGAAGCATAAGAGTCATAAGGGGTATTATCTTTATTGATAATAATTAAATTGTCACCTTTGAAATTGGATATGAGACCAGCAGCAGGTTGCACCACTAAAGAAGAGCCTAGTACAACTAATGTGTCTGCATTTTCAATTTTCTGTATTGCACGCATTATAACATTTTGATCCAACATTTCCCCGTATAATACGATGTCAGGTCGAATAGTTGCGCCGCAGATATCGCATTGCTTTAATTGTCTTTCAATGACGTCTTTTTTAGAATATTGTTGATGACATTGATTGCAATAAAAGGTGTTAAGTGACCCATGCAACTCATCTACGTGCTTGCTACCTGCATCCGAATGGAATCCATCGATATTCTGTGTAATGACACCTAAAGATTTTTCCTCATCTTCTAATTGGGCGATCCATTGATGAACAGTATTTGGAGCCTTATCTATGTACATTAATCTTTTATGACAAAAATTAATAAAACCTTCTGGATCATCTTGTAAATAATCGCGACTTAATAAATATTCTGGAGAATAACCTTCTTTAGATATTTCATCAAATAATCCTCCCATAGAGCGAAAGTCAGGTACACCGCTTGCTACCGAAACACCTGCACCTGTAAAAAATACAATGTTACTAGATTGATTTAGTATATTTTTTAAAGATTCAATTTTATTCTTCAAAAAGACACCCCATTTTCATAAAAATTTATCTATACTTTAACTTTATCTCAATCACAAAAACACTTTACAATGATATTATAATAATAAAGCTATTGATATTGAAGACGCCTGTAATTTAATAAAGGGTCAATATAAGATGGAATTTACATAAAACTAGCATGTTAAACATTAGTAGAGACATAGTGAGTAATATTTATGTTTAAATATCATTATATTACAATCAATAATATATTGTAGAGCCTAATTAAGGAGGCAAAATAAAGTGAATAAGCACGACCGTTTAGATGCGATTGCTAAATTAGTAAATAAAAAAGGAACTGTGAGAACCAATGAAATAGTAGATGGATTAAATGTTTCCGATATGACTGTAAGAAGAGATCTAGTAGAACTTGAAAACCAAGGTATATTGACGAAAATACATGGTGGTGCACGAAGTAACTCTACTTTTCAGTATAAAGAGATGTCACATAAAGAAAAACACACACATCAAATGGAAGAAAAAAGGTATATAGCTAAAAAAGCAATTTCATTAATTGAAGATGGTGATACTTTATTTTTAGGACCTGGAACTACTGTAGAAATTTTAGCAGAAGAGATTAATCATCATTCACTTACAGTCATTACGAATTGTTTACCTGTATACAAAATACTATTAGAAAAACAAACCACTAATTTCCGTGTCTACTTATTAGGCGGGGAAATGAGACATTTGACCGAAGCATTTGTAGGTGAAATGGCCAATACGATACTTGAAAAACTACGTTTTAGTAAAATGTTCTTTAGTAGCAATGGTGTTAAAAATGGTGTTGTCATGACTTCTTCAATGGATGAAGCATATACACAACAACTTGCATTAGAACATTCTATTGAGAAGTATTTGCTCATCGACCATTCGAAAGTTGGAAAAGAAGATTTCACATCTTTTTGTCATTTAGATGACTTGACAGCAGTCGTTATGGATGTAACGGATAATGAAAAGTTAGATCAAATAAAATCATATATTGAAGTCGTAGAATAATATTAAAATTAACAAAAACCTTGAATCAATCGATTCAAGGTTTTTATTTTGTTCATAAATTCAACAGTTTTAATCAATTTCCCAAACATTAATGTGTGATAATCACACAATTTAATTATAAATGTTTTAATAAACTATGAATTCAAACAAAATAGCAACATATTATGTTGAATTAATGTTTGATTACGTTTATAATTTAAACATGAAGATTTGAAAGCCTTTTCTCTAATTTTTGAAAGTCGCTTTTAATTAATAAATCAAAAAGGAGATTTTTTATGACAATCATTATTGGATCAGATGTTGATGGTAAACGTTTAAAAGATTTAATTAAAACATACCTAGTTGAAAAGAATTTCGATGTTTTAGACGTAACAGAAGGTAAAGAATTAGATTTCGTTGATTCTACACTTGCCATAGCGAAAGAAGTACAAAAGAACGATGACAATTTAGGAATTGCAATCGATGCTTTTGGTGTAGGTAGCTTTATGACTGCTACAAAAATTAAAGGCATGATTGCTGCAGAAGTATCGGATGAAAGATCTGCTTATATGACAAGAGGTCACAACAATTCAAAAATGATCACTATGGGTTCAGAAATTGTAGGGGATACTTTAGCTAAAAATGTAGTTAAAGGATTCGTTAATGGTCACTATGATGGCGGACGTCATCAAATACGTGTAGATATGCTTAATAAAATGTGCTAATTAAAGGAGGATAAAAAATGAAGATAGCTTTAGGTTGCGATCATATAGTAACTGATACAAAAATGGAAGTTTCACAATTCTTAAAATCAAAAGGTCATGAAGTCATTGACGTTGGGACTTATGATTTTACAAGAACACATTATCCAATCTTCGGAAAAAAAGTAGGAGAACAAGTCACTAGTGGAAATGCAGATTTAGGTATTTGTATTTGCGGAACAGGTGTAGGGATAAACAATGCAGTAAATAAAGTCCCAGGCGTTAGAGCAGCACTTGTACGTGATATGACATCAGCACTATACGCTAAAGAAGAACTCAATGCAAATGTCATTGGTTTTGGTGGGAAAATCATTGGTGAACTTTTAATGTGCGATATTATCGAAGCATTTATCGATGCTAAATATAAACCAACAGAAAAAAATGAAAAGTTAATTGCAAAAATTAAACATTTAGAAACGCATAATGCAGATCAAGCTGATCCTCATTTCTTCGATGAATTTTTAGAAAAATGGGACAAAGGCGAATATCACGATTAAAGGATGACGCATATGATATTAACACTAACATTAAATCCATCAGTAGATATTTCATATGCAATTGAAGCTTTTCATCTCGATACAGTTAATCGAGTATCAAATATTGATAAAACAGCAGGTGGTAAAGGTCTTAATGTGACACGTGTATTAAGTCAAGTAGGTGAGCCAGTTACTGCTAGTGGATTACTAGGTGGTCCATTAGGAGATTTTATTGAAAATCAATTAGACGATTCACAAATTAAACATTCATTTTTCAAAATTAATGAGCCAACGAGAAATTGTATTGCAGTACTACATCAAGGAAAGCAAACAGAAATTTTAGAACAAGGTCCTACGATTAGTAAAGAAGAAGGGGCTAATTTTTTAAAACACGTTGATACATTAATTAAAAAAATAGATGTTGTAGCCATATCAGGTAGCTTACCAAAAGGATTAAATCAGGATTATTATTCAAAGATTATTGAGAAATGTCATGAACATCAATTACCAGTCATACTAGATAGTTCTGGTGACACATTAATGACATCTATACACTCGTCATTCAAACCAACAGTCATAAAACCTAATATAGATGAACTATATCAACTTTTAAATCAACCAGTGGATGAAAGTATAGAAGGACTTAAGAAAGCACTTAACAATCCCATTTTCAATGATATTGAATGGGTTATTGTGTCATTAGGTGCTAAAGGTATGTTTGCTAAGCATCATAATCAATTCTATAAAGTTAATATTCCATCTATCGAAGTATTAAACCCAGTTGGTTCAGGTGACTCTACAGTAGCTGGTATCGCTTCTGCATTGTTAAATCGTGAGAGTGATGAGCAACTACTTAAAAAGGCGAATACATTAGGTATGTTGAATGCTCAAGAATCACGTACTGGATATGTCAATTTAAATAATTATGATGATTTGTATCATCAAATTGAATTATTAGAGGTGTAAATAATGGTAAAAACTCAAAATAAAACGGCAGCAATTTCACAATTAAGTAATGAACAAGGTGTTATTTCAGCACTTGCATTTGACCAACGTGGTGCTTTAAAACGTATGATGGCTAAATATCAAACTGGTGAGCCGACAGTTGAACAAATTGAACAATTAAAAGTTTTAGTAGCAGAAGAATTAACTCAATATGCTTCATCTATCTTACTTGACCCAGAATATGGCTTACCTGCAACAGAAGCAAGAAATAAAAAGTGTGGTTTATTATTAGCTTATGAAAAAACTGGTTACGACGTAAATGCTAAAGGCCGCTTACCAGATTGTTTAGTTGAATGGTCAGCAAAACGACTAAAAGAACAAGACGCAGACGCAGTTAAATTCTTATTATATTATGACGTTGATGATGAAGAACAAATCAATATTCAAAAGCAAGCTTATATCGAAAGAATCGGTTCAGAATGTGTTGCAGAAGATATTCCATTCTTCTTAGAAGTTCTATCATATGATGACAATATTGCAGATAACGGTAGTGTTGAATTTGCAAAAGTGAAACCTAGAAAAGTGAATGAAGCTATGAAATTATTCTCTGAACCTCGTTTCAACGTTGATGTATTAAAAGTAGAGGTACCTGTAAATATGAAATATGTTGAAGGCTTTGCAGATGGAGAGGTTGTTTATACTAAAGAAGAAGCGGCACAACATTTCAGAGATCAAGAGGCTGCAACAAATTTACCATACATTTATTTAAGTGCTGGTGTATCTGCCGAATTATTCCAAGAAACATTAAAATTTGCACATGAAGCAGGTGCCAAATTTAATGGTGTACTTTGTGGACGTGCTACATGGGCAGGTGCTGTTCAAGTATATATTGAACAAGGTGAAGCAGCAGCTCGTGAGTGGTTACGTACAACTGGATTTAAAAATATCGATGATCTTAACAAAGTACTTACTAAAACAGCAACATCTTGGAAATAAATGACATTGATTTGAGGGGAGTATAGCGCTCATGAATAGAGAAGAAGTACAATTAATTGGATTTGAAATTGTGGCATTTGCGGGAGATGCACGTTCTAAGTTTTTAGAAGCATTAACAGCCGCACAAAATAAAGATTTCGACAAAGCTGAAGCTTTAATTGAAGAAGGCAAAAGCCTTATTGCAGATGCGCATAAAGCACAAACTAGTCTTTTAGCTAAAGAAGCTCAAGGAGAAGATATCGCATATAGTGTGACAATGATGCATGGTCAAGACCATTTAATGACTACGATTTTATTAAAAGATGTCATGTCACATTTAATAGAATTATATAAAAGAGGGTGAAGACCTTGATGAAAAAGTTAATTGCCCAGATTGAGAAGGGTAAACCATTTTTTGAAAAGTTATCAAGAAACATTTATTTAAGAGCTATTCGTGATGGGTTTATTTCAGCAATGCCTGTCATCTTATTCTCAAGTTTATTCTTACTAATCGCTTTTGTACCTAATGTATTTGGATTCAAATGGGATAAAGAGATGGAAGGCATCTTGATGAAACCATATAACTATACAATGGGACTTGTAGCATTACTTGTAGCTGGTACGACAGCTAAATCACTTACAGATTCGTATAACCGTAAGCTAGAAAGTACAAACCAAATCAACTTTATTTCAACTATGCTTGCGTCAATCTGTGGTTTCTTATTCTTAGCAGCCGATCCTGCTAAAGAAGGTGGATTTTTAAATGCGTTTTTAGGAACTAAAGGATTATTAACAGCCTTTATTTCAGCATTTATCACTGTGATTGTTTATAACTTCTTTATTAAACGTGACATTACTATCAAAATGCCTAAAGAAGTACCACCGAATATTTCACAAGTATTCAAAGATATTTTTCCATTTTCAGCAGTTATTTTAATATTATATGGTATTGATTTAACAATTAGAGCAACTATTAAAACGAATGTAGCAGAAGCGGTACTTAAAGTATTTGAACCGTTATTTACAGCAGCTAATGGTTGGATTGGAATCACAATTATCTTTGGTGCCTTTGCATTATTCTGGTTTGTAGGTATCCACGGTCCTTCTATCGTAGAACCTGCAATTGCTGCTATTACATATGCAAATATTGAAGCTAACTTTAAGTTAATTCAAGCAGGCGAACATGCTAATAATGTAATTACATCTGGTACACAAATGTTTATCGTAACAATGGGTGGTACAGGTGCTACATTAGTTGTTCCATTTATGTTTATGTGGGTAGCTAAATCTAAACGTAACAGAGCTATTGGTAGAGCATCTGTTGTACCAACATTCTTTGGTGTAAATGAGCCGATCTTGTTTGGTGCGCCATTAGTTTTAAACCCAGTATTCTTTATACCTTTTGTATTAACACCAATTGTAAACGTATGGATCTTTAAATTCTTCGTTGATGTTTTAGGAATGAATAGTTTCTCAGTTAACTTACCATGGACTACACCTGCACCATTAGGTATTGTCATGGGTACGCAATTTGCACTGTTATCATTCGTGCTTGCAGTAGTATTAATCGTCGTTGATATCATTATCTATTATCCGTTCTTAAAAGTTTATGATAATGAAATTCTAGAAGAAGAAGCCGGCATTAAGGAAAGTAATAGTGAGTTACAAGATAAAGTTGCAGCTAACTTTGATACTAAAAAAGCAGATGCTATTTTAGCATCACATTCAAACAAAGGTACTGAAGCTACAACAGACTTAGCAAACAACATTAAACAACAAACAAATGTATTAGTTCTATGTGCAGGTGGAGGAACAAGTGGATTATTAGCCAATGCATTAAATAAAGCAGCTGAAGAATTTAATGTTCCTGTCAAAGCTGCAGCTGGTGGCTACGGTGCACATATGGATATTATGAAAGATTATCAGTTGATTATTTTAGCCCCTCAAGTGGCTTCAAACTATGAAGATATCAAACAAGACACTGACAAATTAGGTATCAAGTTAGTTAAAACTCAAGGTGTTGAGTATATTAATTTAACGCGTGATGGACAAGCAGCACTAGCATTTGTACAAAAACAATTTGAAGATTAGATAGGAGCGTTTTTCATAATGACTAAAAAATTACCTGAAGATTTTATTTTTGGTGGAGCGACTGCCGCATATCAAGCTGAAGGAGCAACTCAAACGGATGGTAAAGGACGTGTCGCATGGGATACTTATTTAGAAGAAAATTACTGGTATACTGCAGAACCTGCAAGTGATTTTCATCATCGTTATCCAGTAGATTTAGAATTAAGTGAAAAGTTTGGTGTGAATGGTATTCGTATATCTATCGCCTGGTCTAGAATTTTTCCAAATGGATATGGTGACGTAAATCCTAAAGGCGTTGAATAATACCATAAACTATTTGCCGAATGTCATAAACGCCATGTAGAACCATTTGTAACGTTACATCACTTCGATACACCTGAAGTACTTCATAAAGATGGTGACTTTTTAAATCGTAAAACGATTGACTATTTTGTAGATTATGCAGAATTCTGTTTTAAAGAATTCCCTGAAGTAAAATACTGGACAACATTTAATGAAATTGGTCCTATTGGTGATGGTCAATACTTAGTTGGTAAGTTTCCTCCAGGTATAACATATGACTTTGGAAAAGTATTTCAATCTCATCACAATATGATGGTGGCACATGCCAAAGCAGTAAAGCTATTTAAAGATGGTGGATATAACGGTGAAATTGGCGTTGTACATGCATTACCTACTAAATATCCTTTAGATCCTAATAATCCAGAAGATGTTAAAGCAGCAGAATTAGAAGATATCATTCATAATAAATTTATTTTAGATGCAACATATTTAGGTAAATATTCAAGAGAAACAATGGAAGGTGTTCAACATATACTTTCTGTGAATGGTGGCAAGTTAGATATCACAGATGAAGATTACCAAATTTTAGATGCAGCTAAAGATTTAAATGACTTCCTAGGTATTAACTACTATATGAGTGATTGGATGAAAGCTTACGATGGAGAATGTCTAATTACGCATAACTCAACTGGTGATAAAGGCGGATCAAAATATCAATTAAAAGGTGTCGGACAAAGAGAGTTTGATGTCGATGTTCCAAGAACAGATTGGGATTGGATGATTTACCCACAAGGTTTATATGACCAAATTATGCGTGTTGTCAAAGACTATCCTAATTATCATAAAATCTATATCACTGAAAATGGTTTAGGTTATAAAGATGAATTTATAGAATCTGAAAAAACAGTTCATGATGATGCACGTATTGATTATATTAAACAACATTTAAATGTTATATCAGATGCAATTGCAGATGGTGCTAATGTTAAGGGTTATTTCTTATGGTCATTAATGGATGTGTTCTCATGGTCAAATGGTTATGAAAAACGATATGGATTATTCTATGTAGATTTTGATACACAAGAACGTTATCCAAAGAAAAGTGCTTATTGGTACAAACAATTAGCTGAAACAAGAGAAATCAAATAAAGTATTTTTTACAAGGTGTGTCATCTTGATGCACCTTGTTTTTTATGTGCGTGATTTGAAAAAATACTATATACTGAATGAAATATATGAAAAAGAGGTAATTTGATGAAGTCAAAATGGCTACTAATGATTAGTATTTTAATCATCGCATTGATTATAGTCGCATTAGCGATAGTTGTACGTCAACAACATGCAACGAAAGTAGATACACAACATTTTAAACAATCATATACTGGTACAATATTTGTGCATGGTTATGGTGGGAGTGCAAACTCAGAAAAATATATGGTAAATCAAGCTGTAAAGCAAGGTGTAACTAATAATGTCATCACAGCTAGGGTATCTAAAAATGGAAATGTCAATTTTAAAGGGAATCTAAAAGACAATGCTGTCAATCCTATAATCAAGGTAGAGATGGAAGATAATAAAAATGGTGACACAGAACAAAACGCTAAAAATATTAAAAATGTATTAGCAAACCTTAAATCAAAATATAAGATTGAAAAGTATAATTTTGTAGGTCACTCAATGGGGAATTTATCATTTGCATACTTTATGAAAATGTATGGTACAGATAAAGACGTACCTCAATTAAATAAAGAAGTTAATATTGCTGGGACATTCAATGGCGTTTTAAATTTAAATGAAAAGGTAAATGAAATTACGGTTGATCATAATGGTAAGCCAAGTAAAATGACTGATAATTACAAAGCATTATTATCTCTTAAAGATAGTTATAAAAATAAAGATATTAAAGTATTAAATATATTTGGAGACTTAAAAGATGGAACACATTCTGATGGGCGTGTTTCAAATGCTTCATCTCAATCTTTAAAATATTTAATAGGAGATTCGGTGAGTAGTTATAAAGAATCTAAATATATTGGAAAGTCAGCACAACATAGCCAATTACATGAAAATAAACAAGTAGCCAATGAAATAATAGAATTTCTTTGGTCTAAATAATTAAAAGGTACAATTTCCATACGTTCAAATCGAGTATTTCTTTTCATTTATAGATTGAAAGAAACGATAATGTAACTTAGTTGGATATTGTACCTTTATTTGTATAGTTTCTTATGATTCACAGTATTCCATTACTAATTCTAATAGCCTTTTTCGATTCGCTTCTCCATATACATGTGGCAAAATCATTATTTCGTCAACATTATAATCATTTTTTAGTTGTTTCAACTGAGCATTTACTTGATAAGGTGACCCACTAATCACACGGTTTGCGTTGGATGACATCTTCTTAAGTTCTCTATCAGACCATTGTCGATTTTTAGCTGTATCAATTGAAGGATAAGATTTAGGTTGATTAGCATAAAAAATCCGTATTAACCATAAATGAAAGGCATTTAGTAATTGATTAGTTTTGTCTTGATTTTCTGCGGTAATGACAAAGGTTGCTAATATAACATATGGTTTTACTTGTTCCCCATAGTGTTGATATATAGTAGATTTATATGTTTCAATAGCCGCTTGAAGTTGCTGTGGTTCTTGTCCCATTTGCGCTATTACAAAAGGTAAGCCTATTCTACCTGCAAGTTTCGCACTTCGTTCACTCATTCCGAGTATAAACATATCAGGATAACTATCTATTTGTGGGGTTGCAATTAAAGTTTGAAATCGATGTGGTTTAGTAACTTCATCAGTAAAATATTTTTGTAAGTCATTTAATTGAGTTTCAAATTGTAGTGGTTGATTTTTATTTTCGTTCAATGCTGCAAAAACATTTGGATAGCTTTTAGAGCGACCTAAAGCCAAATCTACACGTTTTGGATGTCGTGCTTCCATAATTTTAAACTGTTCTGCTACTTTATATGGACTATAGTGTGGCATCATGATACCACCGCTTCCAATACGTATATGATTCGTTTGTTCTAACAGAGACATCATAATCATCTCTGGTGCACTTGATGCTACTGATAAAACTTGGTGATGTTCTGCTACCCAATATCTTTCATATCCCAACTGTTCTGCAAGTTGTGCTAATTCGATACTATGATTCAGTGCATCAGAAGCATTTCTATTTTCAAAAATAGGCACGTAATCTAAAATACTTAGTTTCATAATTGAATGCATCTCCAATTTTGATTTCATTTATTGATTCATATTATACAGTTCAGACGAAATGATTGCGACATCTTGAATTGAGGTATTATGGTAGTATTAATAAATTGAAAAAGGATGATTCGATGAATAATGAACAAATTATTTTTAATAAATATCCTGATGGTATGCCACAGGACGATACATTTAAATACGAAGAAATAGAAACTAAAGATCCACAGAGTGGTGAGATACAATTAAAAACATTGTATATTTCAGTTGATCCGTATATGCGAGGTAGAATGTCACAAGGTGACTCCTATGTTCAACCATTTGAAGTAGGACAACCAATTATAAGTCATATCGTTGCTCAAGTAACTACTTCAGAAGCGGATGGTTTCCAAGAAGGCGATATCGTTACAGGTATGCTACCTTGGAAAAAATATAATACAGTTACTAGTGACAAAGTTAATGTTGTGCCATCTACAGAAGTACCACTTGAATTGTATTTAAGTGTACTAGGTATGCCAGGCCAAACAGCTTATCATGGTTTAATAGATATTGGACGTCCACAAGAAGGTGAAACAGTTGTTGTTTCAGCAGCTTCAGGTGCCGTAGGTTCTGTGGTAGGTCAAATTGCTAAGATCAAAGGATGTCGTGTGGTAGGCATCGCTGGTGGACCTGATAAAGTCAATTATTTAACTGATACATTAGGTTTTGATGCCGGTATTGATTACAAAGATGAGTATTTCGCTGAGAATTTAGCACAAGCATTACCAGATGGCGTGGATGTATATTATGAAAATGTTGGTGGAGCTATTGCAGATGAAGTATTTAAACATCTTAATCGCTTTGCACGTGTGCCTGTGTGTGGTGCTATTTCTTCATATAATCACCCTGAAGACGACATTGGTCCAAGAATACAAGGCACGTTAGTTAAAAAACAAGCTATGATGAGAGGTTTCTTGGTAGCCGAATTTGCAAATGATTTTAAAAATGCGAGTGAAGCATTAGCAGAATGGGTTCGTGAAGATAAAATAAAAACGCAAACAACTGTGGCTAAAGGGTTTGACAAAGTACCAGAAGCATTTAGAAATCTTTTTACAGGTGACAATTTTGGGAAGCAAGTGATTAAAGTAGCAGACCCTGAATAAAAAAGTATATATTAATAACGAGGTAGATCGTTTAATTTAAACCAATTTGAGGTGATTGCAGCATGAAAGCATTAGGATTTGAACAACCATTTAACTTAGGTGAAGGGAACCACTTTAAAGCATATGACATAGACCTACCACAACCTAGGGACACTGAAATTTTAGTGAAAGTAAATAGTATTAGTGTAAATCCCGTAGACACTAAACAAAGGCAATTGCCAGTATCTCATTCACCAAGAATTTTAGGATTTGATGCTGTTGGTATAGTTGAATCAATTGGAAAGAATGTGTCTATGTTTAAAGAAGGAGATAGAGTGTTTTATTCAGGTTCACCTATCCAACATGGTTCAAATGCTGAATATCAATTAATAGATGAACAGTTAGTCGCTCATGCACCTGAAAATGTTTCAGATGAACAAGCAGCGAGTTTACCATTAACTGGAATTACCGCATCAGAAACTTTGTTTGATTGCTTCAATATTTCAGAACGTTCAAAAGACAATGAAGGTAAATCTATATTAATTATTAATGGTGCTGGTGGTGTAGGTAGTATTGCAACACAAATTGCACATCACTATGGTTTACAAGTCATTACAACTGCGTCTAGAGATGAAACAAAGAAATGGTGTTACGACATGGGGGCAGACATTGTAATCAATCATAAAAAAGATTTAAAACAGCAAATATCTCAACAAGGCATTGAAGAAGTGGATTATATATTCTGTACTTTTAATACGGATATGTATTATGAAACGATGATTGATTTAATAAGACCAAGAGGACATATTGCGACAATTGTAGCTTTTAATGAAAAACAAGATTTAAATCTACTTAAGTCAAAAAGTATTTCATTTTCTCATGAGTTTATGTTTGCGAGACCTGTTCATCAAACTAGAGATATGATTAAGCATCATGATTACTTAAAAGATATTGCAATAAAAATAGAGCAGGGTGTCTATCAACCTACAACTACTAAGGTGATTGAAGGTTTAACAGTAGACAATCTTTATAAGGCACACCAAATATTAGAAAGTCATACAATGATAGGTAAGTTAGTAATCAACATTTAATTATTTATGGGAAGTTATTTCGAAAAATTGAATCATAGAGTAAGAAGCAATTTAATTAGGACGAAATGAATAGATATTAAACGTCGAATTAACTGGAATTATTAAGCAACAAAATAGGTATATATGATTAAAACCTGAGACATCGTGTCTCAGGTTTTTTAATTTATCTATAGATCAATCTAAATTTAACAAATTATTAAAATATTAATTGATACAAATTGAAAATAAATAAAATATGATTGGGAGTAAGTAGCTAGGGTATATGAAAGATATAAAAAAGGGGAGTGTTTTACATATGAAGGATAAATCTATTAGCATCGTATTTTGGGTTGCATTATCCATTTGTACGCTATTCGTTATTTATGGTGCAATATTACCAAAACAATTAGAAACCGTTACTAAAAATATTACTTCATTTATAGCGGTTAACTTTTCATGGTATTACCTATTATTAGTGCTACTAATCTTAATAGTATGTGTGTATTTACTATTTTCTAGGTATGCATCAATTACTTTAGGTAAAGAAGGTGAAGATCCAGAGTTCTCATTACCATCATGGTTTGCAATGTTATTCAGTGCTGGTATGGGAATTGGTTTAGTATTTTGGACAACAGCTGAACCTATTAGTCATGCTTTTAAACTAACACCTTTGCATAAAGCAGGTACACAAACTGCAATCAACGATGCCATGCAATTTTCATTTTTCCATTGGGGTATTCATGCATGGGCAGTATATGGCATTGTTGCACTAGTCTTTGCTTATTTTAGCTTTCATAAAGGCTATCCAGGTTTAGTAAGTGCAACTCTAGTCCCAATATTTGGAGAAAAGGCCATGAAAGGTCCTATAGGAGGTGCCATTGACGTATTAGCGGTGATCGCTACTGTAACAGGCGTAGCTGCGACATTAGGTTTTGGTGCTTTACAAATTAATGAAGGACTTCATTTTCTATTTCATCTACCAAATAATTTTGGTACACAAGTGGTCTTAATTGTGATTGCAACAGTTTTATTTACTTGGTCTGCCTGGTCAGGTATCGATAAAGGTATTAAAACACTAAGTAACATTAATATGGCGTTAGCGTTTATTGTATTAGTTGGTTTATTTATTGTGGGTCCAACACTTTATATTTTAAATACGTTTACGAACGGATTAGGTAATTATATAGCCCATTTCTTTAGTATGAGTTTAAGAATCCCATCAAGTCAGCAAAAATTCCAATGGTTACAAAATTGGACGATCTTTTATTGGGCATGGTGGGTATCCTGGGCACCATTTGTAGGAATATTTATTGCACGTGTTTCAAGAGGTCGTACTATTAAAGAATTTATTTTGGGCGTATTGTTTGTCCCGGCATTAGTTTGCTTTATATTCTTTGCAGTTTTCGGTGCATCTGCAATGTATTTGCAAGACAATAAAATTGCTAACATTGCAAAAGAAGCAACTGAAACTGCTACATTTGCCACACTAGAACATTATCCACTTGGATTTATTTTAAGTATTATTACGTTAATCGTAATTATGATTTTCTTTGTTACATCTGCAGATTCAGCGACTTACGTATTAGGAATGCTCAGTTCACAAGGCGATATTAATCCATCTTCAATTGTAAAGGTCAGTTGGGGAATCATTATGGCTTTATTTGCCATTATCATGATTTATACAGGTGGAACACAAGCAATACAGAACTTACTTATTATAGCAGCGTTGCCGTTTTCAATTGTCATTATTTTAATGATATGGTCATTATTTAAATCACTAGGTGAAGAAAAACCACGACCAAGTAATAAAATATTAGTCAAAGATAGAGATTCCGATGTATTAGAATATAAAAGTTCGAAAGATAAAAAAAGTTTTTAGATTTTTTTAAATAAATGTTTTCGATTGCAATTAAATGGGAATAAACCATATAAGTAGTACTTAATTAAATATAAAAACTGATTATTAAATTTTAAATTATTGGTTTTGATTTATTTATAATAGGGTACTCATTTTGTGTGATACTAAAAAAATATAATACTAATTGAGGAGGTGTCATACGAGGTGAAAAGACTTAAAAACTTTATCCTTGGCCTACTTATTGTAGTCATCGTTGGTTTCCTATTGTTTATGTATATTAAAGATAGTCGTATTTCTCAATACCAAGATTACTTCTTACAATTCAATTGGTTCCAACCACTATTGATTGGCCTAGCAGGATTGCTAATATTAATTGGTTTAATATTAGTACTAAGCATATTTAAACCTACGTATAGAAAACCTGGATTGTACAAAGAATTTGACGATGGTCATGTCTATGTATCAAGAAAAGCCGTTGAGAAAACAGTTTATGACACGATCGCTAAATATGATCAAGTTAGACAACCTAACGTTGTTACTAAAATGTACAACAAGAAGAAAAAATCATTTATTGATATTAAGGCAGATTACTTTGTTCCAAACAATGTTCAAGCAACATCATTAACAGAAAGTATTCGTGCTGATATTAAACAAAATGTTGAACACTTTACTGAAATGCCAGTAAGAAAATTAGAAGTAAACGTCAAAGATCAGAAAACTTCTGGTCCAAGAGTGTTGTAAGGGAGGGATATCATGGCTAATAATAATAACCAAAATGGACAAGACTCTACGCAACAACTTATTAACATATTGAAAACTTTCAAATGGAGAATCATCGGATTTTTAGCATTTTTACTTATAGCTATATTATTCCTAACTTTAGGTTTCTGGAAAACCATTTTAATTATTGTTTTATGTTTAATAGGAATTGGAATTGGGTATATTAAAGACCGTACACAAGACTTTTTGAATTTTCTAAATAGATGGAGTTAATTTAACTTTAATTTCTAAGATGTTCATTGAAAGTTTTAAAAAGATTAAAGAATAACAATTTTATTTAAAAAGGAGAATGCAAAATGGCAGTAGATAACAATAAAGCAAAACAAGCGTATGATAACCAAACAGGTGTTAAAGAAAAAGAAAGACAAGAACAACAAAAACAACAGCAACAACAAGAAAATCAACAACCTCAATTTGAAAACAAATTAACTTTCTCTGATGAAGTTGTTGAAAAAATTGCTGGTATCGCAGCTCGCGAAGTTAAAGGTATCTTAGATATGAAAGGCGGCTTCACTGATAGCTTTACTAATGCTTTCTCAAGCGGTAACAATGTAACTACAGGTGTTTCTGTTGAAGTTGGAGAAAAACAAGCTGCAATCGACTTAAAAGTTATTTTAGAATATGGTGAATCTGCACCAAAAATCTTCCGTAAAGTAACTGACTTAGTTAAAGAACAAGTGAAATATATCACTGGTTTAGAAGTTGTAGAAGTTAACATGCAAGTTGATGATGTTATGACTAAAAAAGAATGGCAACAAAAACATGAAAAAGAAAACAACCAAAACAACAACAATAACGAAAGACAAGGTTTACAATAATCTGTCCATTTAGTTATTTAGTTTTATAATTAAGAAACCGTGAGATACTTTAAAGCGTATCTCACGGATTTTTTATGTCTTATTATCATGTATTAAGAATGTAAGGGGTTGTTTACTTTAATATATGTGTATTCATGCGCTTCATCTTCTAAGCGCATGGTAGTCACGCACTTATAATCAATTGATTTAGCAAATATTACATTTTGAATTTCAGAGATTCTTTCATTAGAAACATCGGTAATTGTATCTAAAATTTGGTGTATGATGTTCGCTATATCGTTCCAAATTAAATCTTCTAAATCATCTTGATTAGCAGATTGTACAACGTTTAATATTAATTCACCTAAATGATTTTGGACAGTTGAATAAAATGCTTTATTGAAAACAGAGTCTTTAGATTCTGTCAAAATACGAGATTTCTCGTGAAATTGATTTGTAGCATAACCCATGCTATTTAATCTAGCTTGATCGATTCGTAATCCTTCAAAATCTCTTACATATAAATGATTTAATGAACCATCTTCGTTAAAATGTGCTATTGCGTTCTGTAGATGTGCTTCAAGTGCAATGCCATACTTAGTTAATAGAGGCACTACTAAGCCTAATAGGGCATGACTATAATCTTTCATCCAAGCTTGGGCAGCTTCATCGTATGAAGTGAAGTCATTGTGATTTTGGTATAACTTAATTAATGACACAATTGGCGGCTCAGGGTGATATGGATATTGGGCAACTAGACTTGATGGAATCATTGATGTTAACCCTTTTTCCTTAAGATGAATGTTAATATTGGTTCTAAACAAAGTACCTAATTGTTCACTACGCTCTGTTTGTATCGGGTCTTGGTCGTTTCCATTATAAAAATGGATACCAGCTAATTCATCAATGACCGATGATGCATATGGTTTGAATGTCATGTCATTAACTAATATTTGATTTAAAATGTGGGTCACTAATGGACCGTTATGTGTGGTTTGTTCCGATAATGTTCTAATCTCTCCTGTAATATGCACATTAGTTGATAATTTAATATGAGGATCTTCATTAGGTGCTTTTGGCATCAATGTTCTAAATGATAACCCAGCATAATACGGTAAAGTACAATGTGTCTTTATGATCAAATGTTGATCAAGTTCTTTACTATAATCACGAGCAAGCACTTCATCATATTGCCAAGGATGCACAATCATCACATGATAATCATCTAGACTGATATCATGATATTCTTTTACTTCATCCTGAAGTTGTTGATACATTTTAGGGAAAAGTTGGTTCATCATGTCATTATAAGATTTAGCTAATGATTGAACTCTACTAAATTGATGATGTATCAAAATAATTTTCAAATTAATGGGTTGCGCAAATTCAGGAGAATATTTAAATGTCTCACTAGAATTCATACCTTTTCTTAACTTTGCTCCTGGATGTAGGGGATGACCTTCAATAACAGATTGTTCTGAACGTAAATAGCTATCGTCATGATTTTTAATAATATCAAACAAAGGTCGTGACTCATCTTTCATACTATAGGCTTGATAGCTAATAGCAAAAATCATATTTGCAGCGCTGTTAGTTAAATCATCTTTAAATTGATCGCTCGCCTCGTTGTCTAACTCCGGTGCTTCAATTAAAACCCATTCTAAAATATCATTCGGATGTTCTACTCGATAAAATATTGAATCATTTATGGATTGATAATAAAAAGGACCTTCAACATCTACACGATTAAATGCATGTTTACCACTTATAGGTGCATATAACTTTTTGTGAGATGCTTTAAATTCTATTTCTAAAACTTCAGGTCGATGGCTTGATAAACCTTCAATATCTTTACTTTTTAATATTCTGCTATGATCATTGCCATTTACCAAATTTTCTCTATGTATGGATGTGACTAATCTTTGTGTCACTTTATCGCGACCGATATTTACATTTTCAATAAAGTATTGAGACCATTCTGGATGGGATTGACTTAAAAATTGATAAGCATCTTGCTCATCTTTGGTCAAATTAAATTTATTGTCTTTTGCAATTTTAATTGAATTCATAATTCACCTCTAAAAAAATATTTTACAAAAATTAATAAGATTTGTATAATCCATATTAATGATAATGATTATTATTATCAATTAAAAAGACAGGTGAAATTTATGGCTAAATTTTTCTTTTCCAGTTCATTTCTTCTGTTTTTAGGGAATTGGATTGGGCAAATCGGGTTAAACTGGTTTGTACTTACTACATATCATAACGCAGTTTATTTAGGTTTAGTTAATTTTTGCCGGCTCGTACCCATTTTGTTACTAAGTGTATGGGCAGGCTCTATAGCTGATAAATATGATAAAGGAAATTTACTGCGTATTACAATAACTTCATCATTCTTAGTGACGGCAATACTATGTGTGATGACATACTCATTTAATCAGATTCCAGTATATATTGTATTAATATATGCGACATTACGAGGAATGTTAAGTGCTGTTGAAACACCTGTGAGACAAGCGATCTTACCAGATTTATCTAATAAAATCACAACAACACAAGCAGTATCATTTCACTCATTTATAATTAATATTTGTCGTTCTATTGGTCCAGCCATAGCAGGTGTTATTCTAGCAGTTTATCATGCACCAACGACATTTTTAGCTCAAGCTATTTGTTATCTCATAGCGGTAGCTTTATGTTTCCCTATACATATCCAAGCTACTCATATGGGGGATCATCAAAAAGAGATGTCAATAAAAGTAGTGATGGATTATTTCAAACGCAATTTAGAAGGCAGTAAGATTTTCTTTACATCACTATTAATTATGGCAACCGGCTTTTCATATACAACTATATTACCGGTACTGACTAATCATGTATTCCCAGGACAATCTGAAATATTTGGTATTGCAATGACTTGTTGTGCCATTGGAGGCATTATTGCTACTGTGATATTACCTAAAATTCTCGATTATATCGATGCTGTTAAAATGTATTATCTTAGTTCATTACTATTTGGCATCGCCTTATTAGGTATCATTGTTCATAATTTAGTAATCATGTTTATCTGTATTACTTTAATTGGATTATTTAGCCAATGGGCGAGAACAACAAATCGCGTATATTTCCAAAATAGTGTTAAAGATTATGAAAGGGGTAAGGTATTAAGTATTGTAATGATGGACCGAGGCATGATACCGTTAGGAAGTTTAATTATGAGTTTCTTTGCTGACAAATTTGGCGTATTAAATACATTTTTAATTATGGGAATAAGTACAGTAGCCATTTCGATCATATTTTACTTAATGCAACGAGTTCATAAAATTGGAGGAATTTCACAATGACACGCAATGAGTGGTTACTTGCGGATAAAAACATTCAACATAGAATGTTAAATGCAATTTTAAAAGAGCAAATATGTCCTGAGGACGCAAAAATAAATAAAACAACAGAAAAAATTGAATTACAATATCATGGACGAGTTCTAACTGCCTATGTTTTAAGAAAAAGTATGTTAGAAAGATATGTATTTGATGGAGCATTCACCTATCAATGTGGTGATGAACGCATTCAAATTACAAGTTTAGAAAGTTTACTTAACATATTGAATGATGCTTTTGATATTGAAATATCTGAGCGTTTATATCATGAGCTTATCCATAGTAGGGATAGCTTTGTAGAATCATATAAACAATTTAATAATAGAGCATCATTAATTCATCAAAGTATGACATTTTCAATGTTGCCAGACACGATTAATTTTTTTACGTGGTTACAACATATAAAAGATAATGGTGCTACAAATGATTTAAGTTACTCTGAAAGTTTAGTATTAGAAGGACATCCTACACATCCTTTAACTAAGACGAAGTTGCCATTAACGACAGAGGAAATACGTCGCTATGCACCAGAATTTGAAAAAATTATTCCATTACATATTATGCTCGTTTCATCATCACATATCATCACGACATCAATGGAAAATGATGAACAGTATATCGTTAATCAAGTTATTCCAGAACTAAAAGATAAATTACAAGCTTTTCTTAAACCACTCGATTTAGATATCAATGATTACCGGGCAATCTTTGTTCATCCTTGGCAATATGACCATGTGATTGGGGAACGTTTTAAAACATGGATTAGCGACAAAATATTAATACCAACCCCATTTACAGTTGAATCTAAAGCCACATTGTCATTTAGAACGATGGAGTTATTGCATCATCCATTTCATATTAAATTGCCAGTCAATGTACAAGCAACAAGTGCTGTACGTACGATATCTACTGTAACAACGGTTGATGGCCCTAAGTTAAGTTATGCATTGCAAGATATGTTGAATATATATCCTGAATTAAAAGTGGCTGCGGAGCCATTTGGTGAGTATGTTGATGTGGACCCTGACTTAGCTCGTCAATTAGCATGTATCGTAAGAGAAAAGCCAGTGTTAACTCAAGAAGGTTCAACTATAGTAAGTGCGAGTTTAGTGAATCGTAATCCAGTTGATAACGATGTCGTGGTTGATAGTTATATTAAGTGGACTTATAACGAGCTCACTTCAGAATCGATAGAACGATTTATTCGTCAATATACTA
Source organism: Staphylococcus sp. 510 (assembly GCF_057219715.1). Lineage (NCBI taxonomy): Bacteria > Bacillati > Bacillota > Bacilli > Caryophanales > Staphylococcaceae > Staphylococcus > Staphylococcus sp. 510. The sequence goes on from NZ_JBXVVK010000007.1 coordinate 141,921, forward strand.
GTACATTAGTAAGACCATTAATAGCGTATATTCAAGATTACGGTATTGCCTTAGAAGCACATATGCAAAATACTATTGTTAATCTTGGCCCTAATTACCAAATGAACTTTTTAGTCCGTGATTTGGGTGGTTCACGTATTGATTTGCAAACATTGAAATATAAGTTACCAGATGTTGAGATTACGAATGAAAGTTTAATTGCAGATTCAATTGAAGCAGTGATAGGTAAGTTTCAACATGCCGTTGTTCAAAACCAACTTGCAGAATTAATTCATCATTTTAATCAATATGACATGGTGAATGAACAGGCATTATTTAAAATAGTTCAACAAGAAATTGAAACTGCGATTGATGACAATAAAAATCATGCCGAAGCTTTACATCGTGTCTTATTTGGACAAAAGATTTCAGTTAAAGCATTATTAAGTATGAGAATGGAAAATAAAGTGAAGAAATATTTGAATACAGAATTGGAAAATCCAATAAAAAAAGAGGTGTAAGTACATGGCAAATATAAATATAAATTTATCCAAAATACAATACAATGCCAAAGTACTTCAAACAATTTTAGATGCTAAACACATACAATTTACACCTGTTATTAAATCTATCGCAGGTGATCGTCAAGTTGTTCAAAAATTAATTGATTTAGGTATCACTCATTTTGCAGATTCACGATTAGAGAATATAAGACAATTAACTGATTTTGATTGTTCATTCACGATACTACGATCAACACAATTATCACAGTTAGATAATATGATTAAAAATGCACAAATCAGTATTCAAACCGAATTAAATACAATTTTAGAGCTTAATCGTATAGCAGAACAATTAAATTTAAAACATCAAGTAATATTAATGGTTGATTGGAAAGACGGTAGAGAAGGTGTTCTAACATACGATGTTGTTAAATATATAGAAACCATATTAAATTTATCTCATATTCAATTAATAGGTCTGTCATTTAATTTTATGTGTTTTAAATCAGGAACACCTATCGAAGATGACGTCTTTATGATTAATAAATTTGTGAGTGCCATAGAGAGAGAAATAGGTTATCGCATGAAAATTGTATCTGGTGGAAACTCAAGTATGCTACCGTTAACAATGTATAATGACTTAGGTAAAATAAATGAATTACGAATTGGTGAAACATTATTTAGAGGTGTCGATACAACTACAGACAAGCCTGTTTCACATTTGTATCAAGATGCGATAGTATTGGAAGCGGAAATATTAGAAATAAAACCACGTATGAATAGCCATACGAAACAGTCATATTTGCAAGCGATTGTTGATATAGGGTACATTGATACTGATACAACTCATATAAATCCTATAGCCAATGATATCCAAATTATTGGCGCCTCTAGTGATCATTTAATGATCGATTTAAACAATCAGGATCATTATCAAATCGGTAATAAAATTCAATTTCAATTAAGCTATGAAGCCTTATCTCGTTCGATGTATAATAAAAACTTAGAAAAAGTTTATGCCACTGATATGAAAGTTGAAACGATGATACATTCTTTTAATGAACCCTTTTGTTCAATTCATAATATAAAATCAAATATTTAAACAGCGGGGCACCGACAACAGCGATCTTATATGAGATTGAGAAAAAACGTTAGGTGCTCCTTTTTAATATCTTAAATAATTAAAATTCAAATCAATGATAAAACCATTACGTATTATATAAGATAAAAGTATTCAGAGGTCTCAAATTAATTATAAAATTTATAAAAATCATATTGACAATGAGAATCGTTATCAATAAACTATATATGTAAGCATATACATAGTTAAGGAGTGGAAAAATGAAAGGTATCAAGTTTTTGAGCATACTCGGCTTAATGTTAGCTTTAGTTTTAGTGACTGCATGCGGTAGCGTAAGCAATAACGGGTCAGACGACTCTAAAAATAAATCAGCATCTAAAGATGGGGTTGAAATTAAACATGCTGAGGGAACAACAAAAGTTCCTAAACATCCTAAACGTGTGGTCGTTCTTGAATACTCGTTTGTAGATGCATTAGCAGCGTTAGATGTTAAACCTGTAGGGGTTGCAGATGATAATAAAAAAGAACGTATTATTAAACCATTAAGAGATAAAATCGGAAATTATACTTCAGTAGGTGCTCGTAAGCAACCTAATTTAGAAGAGATTAGTAAGTTAAAACCAGATTTAATTATTGCTGATAGCAACAGACATAAAGGAATTTATAAAGATTTAAACAAAATTGCACCAACAATCGAACTAAAAAGTTTCGATGGTAACTATGATGATAATATCGATGCATTCAAAACAATTTCTAAGGCATTAGGTAAAGAAGACCAAGGTAAAAAGCGTCTAAAAGAACATGAAAAGAAAATTGCTGAATACAAAAAAGACATCAAATTTGATAAAGATGAAAAAGTATTACCAGCTGTAGCAGCAAAATCAAGTTTCTTAGGACATCCTAGTGAATCATATGTTGGTCAATTCCTAACACAATTAGGATTTAAAGAAGCATTATCACCAGATGTTACAAAAGGATTAAGTAAATACTTAAAAGGACCTTATTTAGAAATGAATTCAGAAACATTGTCAGACGTTAATCCAGGTCGTATGTTTATTATGACTGATAAAGCAAGTCCGGACGAACCAACATTCAAGAAAATGCAAAAAGATCCAGTTTGGAAAAAACTTGATGCAGTAAAAAATAATCGTGTAGATGTTGTAGATCGTGACTTATGGGCAAGAGCTCGTGGTTTAATTTCTTCTGAAGAAATGGCAAAAGAATTAGTTGAGATTTCTAAAAAGGATCACAATAAAGACGATAAGTAAGGTGGAAAACGATGACTATGAAAGAACAAAGTAGTCAATCCGCTATATTACAAGAAAAAAGAAAACGCACTACACTCGCATATATTGTGAGTGTGTGCTTTCTTTTTATTTGTATTTATTTAAATTTAGCGATTGGTTCTTCTCATATTGAATTTAAAGATATCTTTCATTATATTACAGGGCATACTGATACGAAGCAGTCATTCTTGATACATAATTCAAGAATGCCACGCATGTTAGCAGGTTTATTAATCGGTGGTGCACTGGCACTTGCAGGTTTACTAATGCAATCTATTACAAGAAATCCATTGGCTTCACCGCAAATATTTGGTGTGAATGCTGGTGCTTCTTTTGTAATTGTATTAATAACGGTTCTAATACCATCACTTGAAAGCTATTCCATGATTTTAGCAATGATAGGTGCATTTTTAGGTGGATTAACGGTCTATACACTTTCAGGTTCAACAAAGGCAATGACTCCAGTTAAATTAGTATTAGCAGGTATGGCAGTTCATTTATTCTTTAGTAGTATGACCCAAGGGGTAATATTGTTAAATGAGGATTCCAACTCATCAGTGATGTTTTGGTTAGTAGGTTCATTGTCAGGTGTTAAGTGGCCAGAAGTGATTGCTATTACACCATGGTTAGTTGTGGCTATGATAGTTACAATGCTTATGGGACGACAATTAACAATAATGGAACTAGGCGACGATATTGCTAAAGGATTAGGTCAAAAAATTCAAGTTGTTCGAATGCTCTTAGGATTATTAGTCATTATTTTAGCGGGTTTATCAGTTTCAATCGCAGGTCCTATAGGATTTGTAGGCTTGATCGTACCTCATATTGTTAAACGTTATATCAAAAATAATTATATCTTGATGATTCCACTTACTATTATAATTGGTGCCGATTTATTATTATTTTCTGATGTTTTATCACGACTTGTCACACATCCTTTTGAATCTCCAGTTGGTATAGTGACTTCTTTCGTAGGTGCATTTTACTTCTTATTTATCACAGTTAAAGGGGTGAAACGCGTATGACAAGGAAGAAGCATATGATTAGATATAGTATTGTTACAATATTATTAGTTATTAGTGCCATTTTTAGCTTATGTATTGGCTCAGTAATCGTGAATCCTATCGAGGCGATTAAAGGCATCTTCACACATGATAATTTTATTTTAAATGAATATAGAATCCCTAGAACATTATTAGGACTGATTATCGGTAGCAGTTTAGCGATATCTGGGGCAATTATCCAAGGTGTTGTTCGAAATCCACTTGCCTCTCCAGATGTGATAGGCATCTCTAAAGGTGCTAGTTTAGCTGCTGTCATTATCATCATGTTATTTCCATCTGCACCATTAGCTATATTGCCTATCGGTTCGTTTATCGGGGCGTTAATGATTAGCCTAATATTATCTTTTTTAATTTCTAAATTTGATGTTAAAGGTTCTAATTTAGCTTTAATTGGTTTGGCAATTGGAGCAATATGTACGGCGATTGTGCAGTTCTTGTTAATTCGTAATCCTATGGATGCTAATAATGCACTCGTTTGGTTAACCGGTAGTTTATACGGTCATAATATTTCAAACTTTTTATCTGTATTACCTTGGTTCATTATTACTATTCCGATAATTTTAATGTTGAGCCATCAATTAGATATCCTAGGATTAGGAGATAACGTCGCTGTCGCATTAGGTGCTAGAGTTAAAAGATTAAAAATGGTATTACTCATTTTATCAGTAATGTTAGCCGGTGCTTCCATTTCAGTCGTAGGTGGTATTAGCTTCTTAGGATTAATTTCACCTCATATTGCAAGACAAATAGTTGGTCATAAAACAATGCATGTCGCAATGATGTCCGGTTTAATTGGAGCGATATTATTAACATTTGGTGATGGTTTAGCAAGAGGTATTCATCCCCCATTGGATATCCCAGTAGGTGTCATTATTGCTATTATCGGGGCACCTTACTTCTTATTCTTATTAAGAAAAATGTAATCATAAGTTGTACGGCTAATGGACATATGATGCATCAAGACACAGGATATTGTGTTTCTTGGTGCATTTTATATGTCATAAAAATGTTTAAGCGAGTAGCTATGAAATTCTAAAATTATTTAACTTATAGCCATTGCACTTTGAATGTAAATCGCGTATAGTATTAAATACTTAATTATTCATAAAAATGTATATATATGAGATGACGTTTAGAAAGAAATATAAATGTAATTTGAGTATATATAATTGTATTTTAAATAGATAGAAATGGATGACGGAAGATGAATAGATATACTAAGCAAGAAATCATTAAAGGTCGAATTAAATTTATTACAATGTCACTTATCGGCATCATTTTATTCTTAATTCCTATACCAGTAGAACAAGATGGTAAAAAGCAAACGACACTACCTGTTGCATTTTTAGCTAATTGGTTAAAAGATATTGTGGGTGGGGCGATGCCATTTATCATTGTGACAATTATAACATTATCGGCGATTTTAACACTCATTTGTTCTACGATTTTAAAAGATAAATTAGATCCAAAGGGCTTATTGTATAATGCGTTTAATGTAAATGTGAGTTGGATAATATTAAGAGTTTTAGCCGTTATCTTTGCATGGATGACGTTACTAAAAGTCGGACCTAAAATGATATATTCAGAAGATACTGGTGGACTTGTGTTTTCTAGTTTATTACCAACTTTAGTAGCTGTATTTTTATTTGCGGCTTTATTTTTACCATTACTTATGGAATACGGTCTATTAGAGTTGTTAGGACCTTTATTTAGACCTGTCATGCGACCATTGTTTACATTGCCTGGCCGTTCAACAGTAGATAATTTGGCATCATTTATTGGTGACGGAACTGTTGGTGTATTAATTACAAGTCGCCAATATGAAGAAGGTTTTTATTCAAGAAGGGAAGCAACGGTGATTTCCACGACTTTTAGTGTGGTATCAATTACCTTTGCAATTATTATTGCAGATACTGTTAAAATGCAAGATCAATTTTTCTTATTCTATTTAAGTGTTATCATTTCATGTTTAATCGCGGCAGTAATCATGCCAAGAATATGGCCATTGAATAAGATACCAGATGAATATGCGAAAGACGTATCGAGTGATGCAAGAACAGAGCAACTTCCTGAAAGTAAGACGGCGATTGGTCATGGATTTGATATGGCTACCGAAGTAGGGATTAAAGCACCAGGTGTGAAAGACTTCTTTAAATCTGGATTAAAAACAGTTGTAGATATGTGGTTTGTGATACTACCTGTAGTGATGAGTATTGGTACGATTGCGACTATTATTGCAAACTATACACCAATCTTTGAATTGATTGGTAAACCATTCGTTCCGTTTTTACAATTATTACAAATCCCTGAAGCTACTCATGCATCCCAAACTATTTTAATTGGCTTTGCAGATATGTTCTTACCATCTATATTAATTGAAAGTGCACATAGTGATTTAACTCGATTTGTTATTGGTGCATTGAGTATTACACAATTAATATATTTATCAGAAGTAGGCGGCGTCATTTTAGGCTCAAAAATACCAGTTAACATTGGCAAACTATTCGTTATCTTCTTAATCAGAACAATTATTACATTACCTATTATTACTTTAATCGCACATCTATTTTTATAATATAAAAGCCAAGATGACTTATTTGTTGCTATAACAATTGCTCATCTTGGCTTTTTATTATTTTAACTTTTTGGGTAATATTATGGATTTAAAACAGATAGCACATTTGCTTTTACAATTTGGTTGCTTATAACTGGAGATGGTTCATCACTTTTGGAATCTTTAGGTCGTTGATGTGCCTCTTTAAATGCATCACTTTTTACCCAGTTATTAAAATCCTCTTCTGTTTCCCACCATGTATTAACGTACATATCCTCAGTGTCATCGTCTTCGTTATTAACTTGCCAAACTTCGATTTTATGAAATCCTTTTAACGATTCAATCTTCCCGCCTTGTGTAAATCTTGGCGCCATTTTTTCTGCAAAACCTTGTTTTACAGTAATGCGATTTGTAACAACAAACATTAAAAATCACTCCTTATATATTTGTATTAGTCGTAATTGTGTTCTAATTAAATTATAGTCTTTCAACAGTACTATTAAAAATAAAAAGAGACAATGAATATTGCACTTTTTAGCAATACCATTGTCTCTCTTATGTTTATTGAAACTTTATTATTAAAAGATTATTTTGTTAGTTCGTTATACACTTTTTGATCATTTTGAGTATAAATAATGTATTCATGGTCATCTGTATCAATAATAACGCGATTTGTTTTACCAAATGTAGAACCAATTCTAGAAACTTCTCTACCTTCAACGTTAGGTACTGCATGAATATCTTGGTCTTGAGAGATATTTTTAATTTCATTCGTTGGAATTTTGATATCTGCTACTCTCCATTGGATTCTAACCTCATTATTATCTTTTTTTACTGTCATTGCCATGATCCAATACACATCCTTTAATTAATTTTGTATATATATCATAAATCATTTTGTAACCGTTTTCAAGATAAAATGTGATACTTTTTAAAATTAAGTCATACTAATTGATATTTAGTTTAATATTGCTCATACCGAAAATACGTTCGTATAAATAAGGAGAATATGATAAAATATTGCTATTAAAGGAGAGGTAATTATGACTGGAAAGACACATGCATCTTGTGGACTATTAGTAGGTGCACTAACAACTCAATATTTTCATACAGATTTATTTTCATCAGTGACAGTTATTGTATTGTCGGTCATTTCTAGTTTATTACCTGATATTTGTCATACCCAAAGTAAAATAGGTAGGAAATTTAAAATACTTAGTTTTTTAATTCGACTCTTATTTGGTCATCGGACATTTACCCATTCATTATTATTTATAGGAATCATAGGGATTTTACTTCATATCATAGATACACCTATATATTATGAAGTAGCAATTATCATAGGATTGATTTCACATGTTATACTAGACATGGTAACACCCAAAGGGGTTAAATTATTGTATCCATTGCCAATAACAATTAAAACGCCATTGAATTTTAAAACAGGTGGACTTGTAGATTTATCACTTGCGACTGCTTTAACAGTTGGAGCCATTTATGTGTTTTTTCAAAGTGAAGTAAATGATATCATACATCATTGGGGATACCTATTTACGCAATATTAAAAACAAGATACATAAATTCGAACTTGAAATCGAGTGAAATTATAATTTACATAAGGAGACAAATTGATGTTAGAGAAAAATAAATTAGAGAAATTTAATCAACAACATTTATACGAATATGAAAAATTAATGAGTAGTAATGAAAAACAAGCACTTGAAGATAAAATTGAATCATTAGATTTAGAAGAAATTCAAGAGATGTATAAAAACTTATATGTTAATAGACAAACGATTGAAGATGCATCAGATGTTTCGGAAGTTAAATATACTGTTAAGTCTGAACTTGACGAACAAAGGAAAGATGAATATAAAAATCAAGGTATTGAAGCTATAAGAAATGGACAGTTTGCAGTAGTATTAATGGCTGGAGGACAAGGGACTAGATTAGGTTATTCAGGTCCGAAAGGCTCATTTGAAATTGAAGGCGTGAGTTTGTTTGAATTACAAGCACGTCAATTACTCGAATTAAAGAAAGAAACAGGACATACGATGGATTGGTATATCATGACAAGTGATATCAACCATGAAGCAACATTAGCTTATTTTGAACAGCAACAGTATTTTAATTATGATGTAGACAAAATTCATTTCTTTAAACAAGATAATATCGTTGCATTAAGTGAATCAGGACAGCTTGTGTTGAATGAAGCGGGCCATATTATGGAAACACCAAATGGTAATGGTGGTATCTTTAAATCACTTAAAAAAGCTGGCTATCTTGATAAAATGAAACAAGATAATGTTAAATATATATTTTTAAATAATATCGATAATGTATTAGTTAAAGTTTTAGACCCAATGTTTGCAGGATTTACAGTCTCAAATAATAAAGATATTACGTCTAAGACAATAAAACCTAAAAAAGGTGAAAGTGTTGGGAGACTTGTAAATAAAGATAGTAAAGATACAGTTCTCGAGTATTCAGAACTTGATCCTAATGTTGCAAATCAATTTGATAACGCAAACATTGGTATCCATGCATTTAAATTAGGATTTATTATGAGTGCAGTTGATAGAGAATTACCTTATCATTTAGCAATTAAAAATTTAAAACAACTAGATGAAGACTTTGGAGTAGTTGAACGACCAACACTTAAATTCGAGTTATTCTATTTTGATATTTTCCGTTATGGTACTAGCTTTATTACGTTACAAGTATCAAGAGAAGAAGAGTTTTCACCATTGAAAAATAAAGAAGGAAAAGACAGCGTAGAAACGGCAACGGCTGATTTGAAACGAATGGGAATGATTTAAACTAAGGTGGTCCATATCATGTCAAACACAGAACAACATATTGAATCAAATCATAGTTCTTTTAAAGATATTATGCCTTTGTCATTTGGTGAGGAAGTTGGTAATACTGTCACACATAGCTTTGCATCATTTTGTACAATGATTATATTACCATACGCTGCAGTGCATAGTTTTAATAAGGGCGGCACATTATTGTCGACAAGTATTTCAATATTTGTCATAAGTTTATTTTTAATGTTCATATCATCAACGGTCTATCATGCTATGGCGAATCATACAGTACAAAAATATGTATTGCGAATTATAGATCATAGTATGATATATGTTGCGATATCAGGTACATATACACCAATACTTTTAAATGTAGTTGGTGGTTGGTTAGGTTGGACTGTGTTTATTCTATTATGGGGGACAACAGTGTGGGGCATTTTGTATAAGTCAATTGCCACTCATGTTAACCATAAGCTAAGTCTAATAGTTTATTTAGTTATGGGGTGGGTAGGTGTTATATTTGCACCTATTATCGTTTTACGAACATCATGGATATTTATACTATTTATTGTATTAGGTGGTTTATCTTATACTATTGGTGCTTGGTTTTATGCACAAAAAAACCGACCATATTTTCATATGATTTGGCATATATTTATTTTAATAGCTTCATTTTTCCATTTAATAGGCATACTATTTTTTATGTCTTAAACAGAAAATATAAGGTAACTAGGGATATTACGATGATGTCTCTAGTTACTTTTTTAATTAATTAGAAATCATTTAAAAAAGAGATATCTTTTTTTACAGGTAGAAAAATAAGATAAAATATAACTAATTGAAAAAGTCATACTAATTAATGATTGTTTTATTAAATGAAAGTCTATAATATAGATTGAGTTGTAAGAAAAATTAAGTTGGAGGACAACTAAATGAGATTAAAATCGATGATAACGGTATTAGCGTTAATTTTGATAATGTTTATGGCTGCAATTGAAGCGTCAATTATTTCACTAGCAATGCCGACCATTCGTCAAGATTTAAATGCTGGAAGCTTTATTTCTTTAGTATTTACAGCATATTTTATTGCTTTAGTTATAGCAAACCCGATTGTTGGTGAACTGATGTCGCGATTTAAAATTATATATATCGCTATCACAGGGTTAGTTTTATTTGCCATTGGTAGTTTTATGTCAGGTACAAGTGAAACTTTTACGATGCTCATTATATCTAGAGTCATTCAAGGATTTGGTGCTGGTGTGATGATGTCGTTATCACAAATTGTTCCAAAACTTGCCTTTGAAATTCCATTAAGATATAAAATTATGGGCATTGTAGGTAGTGTTTGGGGCGTATCAAGTATTATAGGCCCATTTTTAGGTGGAGGTATTCTTGAAATAGCAACTTGGCATTGGCTTTTCTTCATTAATATCCCCATTGCACTTATTGCGATTATATTAGTCATTTTTACATTCCATTTTCCAGAGGAAGAAATCGTATCTAAAACAAACTTTGATGTTAAAGGTTTAAGTTTATTTTATGTATTTATTGGTTTATTAATGTTTAGTTTGCTTAATCAGGGTCAGGTTGTATTGAATGTTTTATCACTACTACTTGCACTATTGGTAGGGTTTATTTTATATAAAGTTGAAAAAACAACTGATCACCCATTTTTACCAATTGTAGAATTTAACAAATCGATTGCTTTAGTATTTATTACAGATTTATTAATTGCCATTTGTTTAATGGGCTTTAATTTATACATTCCTGTATATTTACAAGAACAATTAGGTTTATCACCACTTCAAAGTGGATTTGTTATTTTTCCATTATCTGTGGCATGGATAATATTAAACTTTAACCTAGCTAAATTAGAAGCAAAATTTTCTAGAAAAGCATTGTATATTGGTGCATTTACGTTCCTAATTATTGGAAGTATCATTATTATTTTCGGTATAAAACTACCTTTACTTATAGCGTTTAGCGTTATTCTTGCTGGCTTAAGTTTTGGGTTTGTGTATACAAAAGACAGTGTCATTGTTCAAGAGGAAACGTCACCACATCAAATGAAAAAGATGATGTCATTTTACGCTTTGACTAAAAACCTAGGGTCATCAATTGGATCAACTGTTATGGGCTATATGTATGCTATGAAATCAGGGTTGTTCGGTAGCAACTTGCATAATGTATTAGGATTAGCCATTGTTATTGCAATTGTATTAGTGGCGATATGGAGTTTCATTTATAAAAACAAACCGGTGACTAACTAATAAAATTTAACAAATCGTTTAGAACGCCTACATGAATTGTGGGCGTTTTTATAATTTTATAAGGTCATCGATTAATGGTAAAATACTTTATGTATTCAAAATAGGAGGAGGATAAGTGTAATGAAGTTTTTTAGAAATAAGATGTATAATTTAATATCTACACTTATTGTTCTTACTATTTTTATTATTTCAGGAACGATTTTTTTAATGTTTTTAGGGTTTGGTTTATATGGCTTAAGTAGGATTTTGATATATTTTAAATTAGGTTATTTTGGCTATAATAAAAGCTTTTACGACAATATTTTCTATTATGGAAGCTATATTGTTTTAGGATATTTCACTTTATTCGCAGTAGAACATCTTATGGATTACTTTAGAAAACGCTTGCCACAAAACCCATACTTTCAAGGAGTTACTTATCATTTAATAGGATACTCTGTTACGACAATATTGTTTTACTTTATAATACATGTCCATTACACATATATAGATATTAAGTTTTGGGTGATTATGGTAATTATAGGATTTTTATATATTTGTAAAGAAATTTTCTATCCAGATAGCACAAATTTAAATAATAAAAAGTAATGAGCACTAAATTTGAATAGTTTTTCGTAGTTTGTTTGAATGAAATACTATTATTGAATAAAGGAGATTATGTTCATGAGCAATATAGAAATTAATAAAAGACGAAGGAATTTAATTGTTTCTGTAATGCTAATTAGTGCTTTTGTAGCTATTTTAAATCAAACATTATTGAATACAGCTTTACCGCATATTATGAGAGAATTAAAAATCGATGAAAGTACATCTCAGTGGTTGATAACGGGATTTATGTTAGTTAATGGTGTTATGATTCCGTTAACAGCATATTTAATGGATCGAGTTAAAACGAGACCATTATATTTATCTGCAATGGGTACCTTTTTAATTGGATCGATTGTAGCTGCCATTGCACCTAATTTTGGTGTCTTAATGACTGCGAGAGTTATTCAAGCTATGGGTGCAGGTGTATTAATGCCTCTTATGCAATTTACATTGTTTACACTGTTTTCTAAGGAAAGACGTGGATTTGCAATGGGATTAGCTGGTTTAGTAATTCAATTTGCACCTGCAATCGGACCTACGTTCACAGGTTTAATTATTGATCATGTGAGTTGGAGAGTACCATTCATAATTATAGTTGGTATCGCATTAATTGCACTTGTCTTCGGTTTTATATTTATTTCAAGCTATAACGAAACTAAGCAAACTAAGCTCGATAAACGTTCTATATTATATTCAACAGTTGGATTTGGTATGATGTTATATGCATTCAGTAGTGCGGGTAGTTTAGGCTTCGCGAATCCAATTATCATAGTTACATTAATAGTAAGTTTGATAATCATATTGATATTTGTTAGACGTCAATTAACAATTTCCAATCCATTACTTAATTTAAAAGTGTTTAAGACGAGAACTTTTTGTTTTAGTACGATTACTTCAATGATAGTGATGATGTCCATGGTTGGACCTGCATTATTAATTCCATTATATGTACAAAATGCTTTAGCATTGTCCGCATTATTATCAGGTCTAGTCATCATGCCTGGTGCGATAATTAATGGCTTAATGTCTGTGTTTACAGGTAGTTTTTATGATAAATATGGTCCAAGGCCTCTTATCATTTCCGGTTTTACTATTTTAACCGTATGCACATTTTTATTGTGTTTCTTAAAAGCAGACACATCCTATATGTATTTAATTATTATATATGCAATAAGAATGTTTGCAGTTTCTTTATTAATGATGCCTATTAATACAGCTGGTATTAACGCACTAGAAAATAAAAACATTTCCCATGGTACAGCCATTATGAACTTTGGACGTGTTATGGCTGGATCTTTAGGAACAGCTTTAATGGTTACATTTATGAGTATGGGTTCAAAATGGTTAGGATCTACAATAGCAACATCAGGAAGTAAAGAAATGATACAGCGACAAACCGTTGCTGCAGGTGTAGATGTATCATTTGCGTTAGTAACATTATTCGTAGTAGTTGCATTTAGTTTCGCATTATTCATCAAAGAACCTAGAAATAAGAATAAAAATATTAGAGAAGTATAAAAATCATGAAATCATAGAAGTTAGCTATTTATTTAAAGCTAACTTCTTTTTTTATTACATAAAAAGTCTTATACTAAAAAAGATAGACTAGGTAATAGCACAGTATAGTTATTTAGTTGAGACAATATAAATAAGGGGGATTTACTTTGTTAACGGTAAATCAAGTCAAAGAATTAGTTGGAGAAATAAAAGATCCAATTATTGATGTACCTTTAAAAGAAACTAACGGAATAGTTGATGTTTCTATTAAAGAAGAAATTGAACATGTTAGTGTTAAAATTGCTATGGCACAATTAGGTGGACAACCTCAACTAGACTTACAAATGGCTGTAGTTAAAACGCTAAAAGAAAATGGAGCGAAAACAGTAGGTATTAGATTCGAAGAGTTACCTGCAGGTACAGTTGAACAGTATAGAGGTAAAGGTACTGAAAAGCCTAAAACGATAGAAGGATTATTATCAAAGAATAATTCTGTTGAATTTATAGCAATTGCGTCAGGTAAAGGCGGCGTTGGAAAATCAACAGTTGCAGTTAATCTAGCAGTTGCTTTAGCTAGAGAAGGAAAAAAAGTTGGACTAGTAGATGCTGATATTTATGGATTTAGTGTACCTGATATGATGGGCATTGATGAAAAACCTGGTATCGAAGGGAAAGAAGTTATCCCAGTTGAAAGATATGGCGTTAAAGTTATTTCTATGGCTTTCTTTGTTGAAGAAAATGCACCAGTCATTTGGAGAGGACCAATGTTAGGTAAAATGCTTACTAACTTTTTCACGGAAGTAAAATGGGGTGATCTAGATTACTTATTATTAGATTTACCTCCAGGTACTGGTGATGTTGCGCTAGATGTTCATTCTATGCTTCCTTCTAGTAAAGAAATTATTGTCACTACACCTCATCCAACTGCAGCATTTGTTGCTGCGAGAGCAGGTGCTATGGCTAAACATACAGACCATTCAATTTTAGGTGTAATTGAAAACATGAGTTATTTTGAAAGTAAAGAAACTGGCAATAAAGAATACGTGTTTGGTAAAGGTGGCGGAACGAAACTAGCAGATGAGTTAGAAACTCAATTGTTCGGTGAATTACCATTAGAACAACCAACATGGGACCCTACAGATTTTTCTCCGTCTATCTATCAACCTGAAGATAGATTAGGCAAAATCTATCAGACAATTGCTCAAAAAGTAATCGCAAGTACACAAAAGTAACAAAAAGTTATTAAGCGTATAAAATTAACTATAATTTTATACGCTTTTTCTATTGCATTTTAGAAAAATCCTGTTAGAATATTTTCTTGTGAGTTATTCAACTCCAAAATATCAATAAAAAAACTTTAATTTTATTATTGACTTCAAAACATTAAATTGATATTATATAAAAGTCGTCAAAAACGACAAGTTAAGTTTAATAAAATTTCGTTAAGAAAGTGTAAAACTTACTATTGCAAAGCGGAAACAAATCGTTTAGACTTAATAAAGTAATCTTAATTAAATATTGACTTCGAATTAAAGAAGTTATATAATAATAAAGATTGTTTC
>NZ_JBXVVK010000008.1:0-153315 GCF_057219715.1 Staphylococcus sp. 510
CGAAATTCAATTAACAGATGCAATTGAACGTATGAATGCCGAAAGCCAAGTATACGCATACGATTTCGAAGGTGATCGTTACGATGTCGGCGAAAAACTAGGCTTCGTTAAAACAACGATTGAATATGCATTAAAAGACGAAGATATGAAAGACGACTTAAAAGCATTTATTAAGCAATTAGACTTATAAAATCAAAAAGCACCAACCATAGCAATCTTATGGTTGGTGCTTTTGCGTTATTTTAAAACTTTAACGAAACTCTGATTAGCAGTGACGTAAAGTCCATCCGATGTTTTTAATCTAGGTGTTAACTTACTCGTAAATTCAATATCTATAATATCTAATTTTGTACCTAATTCTAATGATTTAATAGGATCTTTCTTAAATCCAACATCCTCATATAACTTACACTTTTTAACAATTTCAATCGCTTTAGGTGCATGAGTAATATAGCCTTGGATACTATCAAGATTAATAGGTGCAACGAAATCTTCATTAGCGGTAATATAGTACCCCTCTTTAGCTACCAATCTAGGCGTTCCTTTATCACTCTTGTCCATACTAGTTATTTCTATACATTGTCCCTTACTGATGACAGCTATGTCTTTAGTGAAATTGGCATCTTCATACTTTTTAATCTTTTTTAATACGACAATATGTTGAGGTGTTTCTGTAAGATATTGTTTCATGTTTGTCTAGTCATCTCCGTTTTTAATAAGAATAAAAATCTCATGAAAATATAAGTTGCGTTGGTAAGTTATTCTATTTGAGTAAAGCGCTTTCGAAATAACTTAATATTATTATACGTGAAGAAAGGTATAAAGTCATTATCAATTGAGGATATGTACAATAATGAGTTAACTCATTATTGTAATAATACTAAAAACAACTTCCCTAATTGGAAGGGAAGTTGTGGTATGTTTAATTAAATATTTCTTCATTAATTTGTTGTGCTACATCGTCGAAATGATCAATCGTTAATGACACATATAATTTAATTTTAGGTTCAGTACCAGATGGTCTTAGAGCAATAAAACCTTCTTTGAAATATATTTTAAGCACGTTTGCTTTAGGGAGCGTGATTGGTGTTGTTTCATTTGTTTGGAAATCAACTTTTTCTCCAGTTTCATAATCTTCAATAGCAAGAACGTCTAATCCATTAATTGTACGAGGTGGGTTGTTTCTATAGGATTTCATAATATCATCAATAATAGCTTTACCTTTAGCACCTTCGAAAGTATGTGAGAACAATTGGTCATTATGACGTCCAACTTGTTGATAAATATCTTCTAAATCATCTTTTAACATTCGGCCTTCATTTTTAAGTTCAGATGCATACTTGATGATAAGTGGAACAATTTGAATGGCATCTTTATCTCTAACGAAAGGTCCTGCTAAGAAACCATAACTTTCTTCATAGCCTAATAAATAATTTTGATCTTCAGACATATTTCTGATTGCTTCAGCAATATATTTAAATCCTGTGAGCACTTCTTTATATGCAACACCATGATGACGTGCCACAGATTTAGCTAATTCACTACTAACAATGGATTGAATCATTAATCTATTGTTTAAATGTGATGTTGCTTTGATTTGATAATTTAATAAAAGGGCGCCAATTTGGTTACCATTATAATAATAGATATTGCCTTCTTGATCGCGTTCAGCAATGCCTAATCGGTCTGCATCAGGATCCGTACTAATTAATAAATCTGCATTGACTTGATTTGCAAGCTCGATAGATTGGTCAAATGCTTTGTGATCCTCTGGGTTAGCACTAGCGACAGAACTGAAATTAGGATCTGGTTTACATTGTGCTTCAACTAAATTAAATTGATTAAAGTTTAATTGAGATAATATTTCAGGGACCACAGGTACACTTGTACCGTGTAAACTTGTGAATACCACTTGTAAATCAGATTGTGGTATATCACCAACTAATGATTGAACATCTTTGAAATAAGCTTCTCTTACTTCATCTGGCACAGATAAAATCAATGATTGTTGTTCATTTGATAATTGAGGTAATTCAATAGTTAGTGGATCACCTAAAGCATTGATGTAATCACTTAACACATTAGAAGGCTCTGTAGATAGTTGTGCACCATCTTCGCCATAAACTTTAATACCATTATAGTATTTAGGATTGTGACTTGCGGTAATCATGACACCAGCATGTGCTTCTAAAAATCTCACTGCATATGATAAGTCAGGTGTTGTACGATACGTATCTGATAAATAAACTTTGATATCGTGACTCGCTAAAATCGTCGCAATGATTTGAGCAAACTCAGGTGATAAATGTCTTGTATCATAGTGAATCACAGCTACAGGTAAGTCATGTTTTGATTGTAAAAATTGCGCTAAACCAAGCGCAACTTTAGAAACTGTGAATCGATTTAAACGGCCTTCACCAAGACCTAATTTACCTCTGATACCTGCTGTACCAAAAGCAAGCGTTGTTTCAAATCCTTCTTGTTGTTCCTCTGAAGATTGTTGATTATAAAAGTCTTTAACTAAACTGTCGTCAATGACATTAATCCAATTATCTTTCATAAATATAAATTCCCCTTTAAAAAATAATGATGCGACATATAAAATTGAATGCTTAATTTAAAATTAACTATACCATGTAACGGGTATAAAGGTAGTAATGTACGCATGTAAGTTATCCTTATTATATAGTACATTTATTGCAAGTTACATTAAAAAGATATAAAACCTTACTAGAAAATTTTAGACGATTAAATAAATAAAATTAATAGTTATTAGTAATAAAATGGTAAATAAATAATTTTGATTTACTAAATTGATATACATTTTTTAGATTGTTTCATATAATTAGCTTAACTAATAAAAGTGGGGATTATTTATGATATATACAATTACGAGCACACTACCACCAGTACACGGTGGGAGAACCAAGGCATTATTAAAGCGTATTAAGTTTTTAGATGAAGAGATGAATATAGTTAATAAAATATACACTACCAACTATAACGCAAATTATAATGAAGTTTATGAAAAATTTTTACAAGATGACGTTGTAACGAAAAATACTGAATTTGAAAATTTATATGATTGGTTGTCTGGATTTAAATTATTGTCTATCCCAATGACTAAATTTAAGAAAAAGCCAGTTTATAAGGAAATGAATAAAGAAATCGAAGGTTTAGAAAAGAAGGAATTTAATAACGGTAATGTAATTCGTTATTATGATGGGGAAACATATGTCCTTTATAGAAAATATTATGAAGGCATAAATATGCTACAATTTGAAGATGTGATGACACCAGCGTCGAAAAAAAGAATTGAACGTAGAGAATATAACACTTACGGTCAACTTCATAGAAAAGTATACTTTTCAT
Organism: Staphylococcus sp. 510; assembly: GCF_057219715.1. NCBI lineage: Bacteria > Bacillati > Bacillota > Bacilli > Caryophanales > Staphylococcaceae > Staphylococcus > Staphylococcus sp. 510. The sequence continues at coordinate 3,373 of NZ_JBXVVK010000008.1, forward strand.
CAAAAACATTCTTCAAAATTTTAGAAGAATACTATGATACTGAGGGACATATCTACTGCAAGAAATTTTTTGATTCAAGTGTAGATAAACGCATCGATTTTATACAAGTATTTAAAGACGATAAATTCTTATGTGCATTTAAAACTGAAAAAGAATTGTTTGAATATTATTTTGAACATCGTTTTAATGATGGGGATATCGTTTTTAACGATGCTAGAGTATTAGACAAACCTATGTTAAATCAGAGTCACCAAACTAAAAATGTCCTTGTTTTCCATAATAGTCATTTAGATGGTGACAAAATCAAAGGTTCATATAAAACAGCATTAGAGAATTCTAATAAAGTAGCGCAATATTTATTGCTTACTCAGAAACAAAAGAATGACATTCAAAGCTTATTTAATATTGATGATAGTAAAATTTCTGTTATTCCTCACTTTATTGAGCCTTATCCAGAAAATGGCAACGTTGAAAAATTAGACCGATTTGTATTTATTGGTAGATTAGGCACTCAAAAGCAAGTGGATCATTTAATTAAAGCATATCAACAATTTTTAACAATTGGTCATGAAACAAATTTAACTGTATTTGGCCCTGACGAAGCAAATCAAAAACAACTGATGTTAGATTTAATAGATGAATATGGCTTAGAAGACAAAGTTAAGATTTACGACTATACTAATAATCCATTAGATGAATTTAGGAAATCTAGAGCTTCATTATTAACTAGTAAATATGAAGGTTTCGGATTAACTGTAATGGAAAGTATTGAAGTAGGTTGTCCGGTCATTTCATATGATGTACGATATGGCCCAAGTGAAATCATTGAACATGGTGTTAATGGCTATTTAGTTGAACCAGATAATATCCAACAATTTGCAGAATACATGGATAAAATAGTAAAAACACCATTACAAAATGTTGCGACAAAAGCAGAACTTAAACAAGAAAATGCTGCAGGCAACTTCCAAAAATTATTTGATAAAGTAAAATAGCAAAATAAACTGGACAGATAAGACATTCTGTCCAGTTTTTTATGATTAAATATAGTATTGATCTTAAATTTTCATTAGATAAATTACTATATTCAATTTATTTGATAGAATGAATATATATAAACAAATTTAAAAGGTGATAGTTATGAAAAAAGTAATAAATGTAGTTGGCGCAGTAATATATTCAGATAACAAAATTTTATGTGCACAAAGAAGTGAAAATATGAGTCTCCCGCTATTATGGGAATTTCCTGGTGGGAAAATTGAAAAAGGAGAATCAGAAGAAGCAGCATTAATTAGAGAAATTAAAGAAGAAATGAAATGTGATATCTCAGTTAAAGAAAAACTGACAACTACAGAACATGAATATGATTTTGGTATTGTTAATTTAACAACTTTTAAATGTCATTTAAATCAACAATTACCTACTTTAACAGAACATAAAGAGATAAAGTGGTTACCAATTAATCAACTTGATTCAATAGAATGGGCTCCAGCAGATGTTCCAGCAGTTAAATTATTAATAGAAGGAGAATAGCTATGAATAGGCTAATCGAAGATTTTACACAATCGCTATATAAAGGATTTATTGATAAAGATGTATCACATCAGGGTAATTTTACGCCTAAGCTATTAATTAATAATAAAAAAGAAAATGTTTTATCAACTGTTGTACAAGAATTGCAAAAGTGTTCATCTTTTAGTATATCAGTGGCTTTTATTACTGAAAGTGGATTAGCTAGTTTAAAATCTTATTTATATGATTTAAACCAAAAAGGAGTAAAAGGAAGAATACTTACTTCAAATTATTTAGGATTTAATAGTCCTAAAATGTATTATGAGCTACTTAAATTAGAAAATGTTGAGGTAAGATTGACAGATGTAGAAGGATTTCACGCTAAAGGTTATATCTTTGATCATGACAATTATTCTTCGATGATCATTGGTAGTTCAAATTTAACTTCCAATGCATTGAAAATTAACTATGAGCACAATATTCTGTTATCAACGCATAGAAATGGTGAATTAGTTCATAATGTGAAATCACAATTTAATGATCTGTGGGATAAAAGTATACCGCTGACATCGAGTTGGGTTGAAGAATATCAAGAAACTTTTGAGTATAAGTCAATAAAGAAAGTATTTGAAATACAAAAAGAACAATTGAAATCTACAGAAAAATTTAATAATGCTATAGATATTCAGCCTAATAAAATGCAAAAAGAAGCATTAAAATGTTTAGAGGCTCTTAGAAACGAAGGGAGAGAAAAAAGCTTAATTATTTCGGCTACAGGAACTGGTAAAACAATATTATGTGCCTTAGATGTTAGGTCATTTAATCCAAATAGGTTCTTGTTTATAGTACATAATGAAGGTATTTTAAACAGAGCTAAAGAAGAATTTAGAAAAGTAATGCCTCATATTGATGAAAAAGAATTTGGACTTTTAACTGGAAAACATAAAGATATCAATGCGAGGTATTTATTTGCTACTATTCAAACATTATCTAATAATGAGAATTTTAAAGAATTTGCAAAGGATCATTTTGATTATATTGTTTTTGATGAGGCACATAGATCAGCTGCAGCTAGTTATCAGAAAGTATTTAATTACTTCACACCTAAGTTTATGTTAGGTATGACAGCAACTCCAGAAAGAACAGATGATCTAAATATATTTGAATTATTTGATTATAATGTGGCTTTTGAAATTAGATTACAAGAGGCCTTAGAAAGTGAAATTTTATGTCCCTTCCATTATTTTGGTGTTACGGATTATTCACTTAACGGAGAAATAAATGAGGATGTTACTGATTTAAAGAACTTAACATCTGATGAAAGATTAAAGAACATTTTAGAAAAAACAGATTACTATGGTTATTCTGGAGAAGAATTAAAGGGTCTGATTTTTGTTAGTCGGAGAGATGAAGCATATGAGTTAGCAGAAAAACTAACCAATTGTGGAATCCCTTCTGTTGGATTGACTGGTAAAGATAATATCAATGTGCGAAGTACGACAATTGACCGCTTGAAAAATGGGGAAATCAATTATATTATAACGGTCGACCTATTTAATGAAGGTATTGATATACCGGAAGTGAATCAAGTTGTAATGTTACGACCTACAGAATCAAGCATCATTTTTATTCAACAACTAGGTAGAGGGTTAAGAAAGAGTGATAATAAGGACTATGTGACAGTAATTGATTTTATAGGAAACTATAAAACTAATTACTTAATACCAGTTGCTTTATCAGGTGATCAATCTCAAAATAAGGACAATTATAAAAGATTCTTAACAACTAATAGTGAACTGAATGGCGTTTCTACTATTAACTTTGAAGAAATAGCTAAAAAACGAATTTATGATTCATTAGATGCTGTTAAACTTAATCAACCAAAATTATTAAGGGAAGCATATGAAACGGTTAAGAAAAGAATAGGAAAACAACCTATGTTAATGGATTTCATAAGACAAAATTCAGTGGACCCTAGTGTTATTTTTTCTAAATGCAAAAATTATCATGAATTTTTAACTAAAAATAAATATATTGAAGATACGTTAAGTATTAATGAATTTAAGAACTTAACATTTTTATCTAGACAGTTAACACCAGGATTAAAAAAGGTGGATATTGATGTATTAGAAACTTTAGTCGAAGGCGAAACTTCAATTGATAATTTAATTGAAAGTATGAGATATCAAAATGATGATATAACTGAAAAAGATGTGATGACATCATTAAAAGTCTTAGATTTTACATTATTTAAAGCAACAATTGGAGATATTTATGGAAGCCCACTTATAACTATTAATGATAAAAACGTGGAGCTAACAAGTGATTTTTCTAGCGCCTTAAAGAAACCATTATTTGAGAATTACTTTTTAGATTTGATCGATCTATCTAAATACAATAATATGCGATATCAAGATAGTGGAAATAAAATGATTATTTACAACAAATATTCTAGAGAAGATTTCGTAAAATTATTAAATTGGGATAGTGATGAGTCAGCAACAATTAATGGATATAAAATGAAACATCAAACTTTACCTATATTTATAACTTATGACAAACACGAAGATATAAGTGATAATACAAAATATGAAGATGAATTTTTGAGTCAGGATGAATTGAAATGGTATACGCGTTCTCCAAGAAAGATTACCTCTCCTGAAGTACAAAATATACTGAAACATGCGGAAGATAATGTAACGATGTATATTTTTGTTAAGAAAAAAGATGATGATGGCAAGTATTTCTATTATTTAGGTACAGCAAATTATATTAAAGGTACAGAAGAAGAAGATATAATGCCAAATGGTAATTCCGTGGTAACCATGAAAATTTCTATGCATCAAGCAGTTAGAGATGATATTTTTAGATATATAACTGAGGATTAATAGTTTTTTTATTTCGAGTAAGATGAACGCAATGTTCATCTTACTTTTTTTGTTTTCCTAAATAATATTTATTTTATTATTCTCATTTGCTCAAATATCTTTTTAGTTGTAATATGTAATTAAAGGAATAAGAAAACGCTTACACAATTTATAATAATTACTTCGCTTTTTATTTTCTTGTTTCTTTTGGGTTTTCTTTTCATTATTAAATGGCTTTTATGAATATGATATGGAAGGGGGATGTGATATGGCAAGTAACTATGATCTTGTAGTGATTGGTGCGGGACCTGGTGGTTATGTGGCTGCAATTAGAGCGGCACAACTTGGTAAATCAGTCGCAATCATTGAAAAGCAACATGTTGGGGGAACGTGTTTGAATGTGGGGTGTATTCCTTCTAAAACGTTACTTGAGTTTGGGTCTCAAGTACATCAAATCCATGCTGCTAATGATTTAGGTATCACAACGGGTCATTTGAATATTGATTATCCACGTTTATTTGAACATAAGAACAACATTGTTCACACGTTAACAAATGGTGTAACACAATTGCTTAAGAAGAATAACGTTGAACTGATTCAAGGAGAAGCTGTGGTTAAAGATGGACTAACAATTGAAATGAATCAACAATCACTGAAGGCGAGAGACATCATATTAGCAACAGGTAGTCAACCATTTGTTCCACCTATTAAAGGTATCGAAGATGTAGATTATCTAACAACTGATACCTTCTTTAATCTACAGTCATTACCGAAACGTTTAGCCGTTATTGGTGGTGGTGTAATTGCTACTGAATTAGCATCATCTATGGCTGATTTAGGCGTAGACGTGACAATCATTGAAGTAGCTGATGATATCTTATTGACTGAAATTGAAGAAGTACGTGAATATTTGAAAGCACATCTGGAAGAACAAGGTGTTCATATCATTACACAAGCACAAATTAAGCAAGTAACACCTTATACTATTCAACTTGAAACCGGTGACACAGTTGAATTCAATCAATTATTAATTGCGACAGGTAGAAAGCCAAATACACAAGTCGTAAACGCGCTCAATATCGAAATGGATGGTTCGTTCATTCAAGTGAATGCATTTAATCAGACAAGTAATAACCATATCTATGCTATTGGAGACTTAGTCAAAGGTTATCAATTAGCGCATACTGCAAGTGCTCAAGGCGTTGTAGTAGCCGAAAAGTTGGCTGGATTAAATCCAAAACCTGTTAATCCTAATGAAATTACAAGATGTATTTATACAAGAATTGAAGCGGCATCCGTTGGGCTTTCAGAACAACAGGCGAAAGATGCAGGTTATGATGTAGTAGTTACTCAATCAAGTTTCCAAGGTAATGCGAAAGCGATGATCAAAGGTGAGCCTCAAGGATTCATTAAAATAGTGTCTGATAAGCAATATAATGAAATCTTAGGCGCATTTATAGTGGGACCACATGCGACAGATCTCATTGGTGAAGTTTTAGGTGTCAAATCTTCAGAAGGCACAATAAATGAACTATCTCAAATTATCCAACCTCATCCATCTTTATTAGAAGCAATAGGTGAAGGTGCAGATGCATTATTTAAAAAAGCTATACACATGTAATTTACATTTAAATTTCTGAATTTTGTGACAAAAATGTGATGTTTTGAATCGGTTAAAGGGGAGGAAATGACTATGGAAAAGGAACAAGCACGTTGGATTTATAAAACAATGAATGAAATTCGATACTTTGAAGAAAAAGTGCATAAAATTTTTAGTGATGGTCAAATTCCAGGATTCGTTCACTTGTATGTGGGGGAAGAAGCAGTTGCTACGGGTGTCATGTCATTGTTAGAAGATGATGATTATATTACAAGTACACACCGTGGACATGGTCATGCGATTGCTAAAGGTTGTGATTTAAACGGCATGATGACTGAAATTATGGGTAAGAAAGATGGACTTGGCCATGGTAAAGGTGGCTCAATGCACGTAGCTGAAATCGATAAAGGTATGTTAGGTGCCAATGGAATTGTAAGTGGTGGCTTTGGCCTTGCGACGGGTGCAGGTATATCCATTAGAAATCAGAAAAAAGAAAATGTTGCCGTATGTTTCTTTGGTGATGGTGCAGCCAATGAAGGGAATTTCCATGAGGGATTAAACTTTGCATCTATTTTAAATTTACCAGTGATATTTGTTTGTGAAAATAACCAATTCGCTGAAGGTACAACACATGATTACGCTAGTGCGTCTGAAACCATTGCAGAACGTGCTAAAGCGTATAACATGCCTGGTGTTAGAGTGGACGGCATGGATGTGATTGAAGTGAGAAATGCTGCTAAAGAAGCGGTTGAACGAGCTAAAAATGGAGAAGGACCAACACTTATCGAATGTGATACGTATCGAAAATATGGTCACTTTGAAGGTGATGAACAAAAGGTTAAATCACCTAATGATCGTAATGCAGATAAAAATGCTACAGAAGAATTTAGAAAAGTAGCAATCAACGAAGGTTGGTTAACGGAAGAAGAAGCAACGGAAATTGAACAAGCTGCAGAACAAGCAGTTGAAGATTCAGTTGCATACGCAGAACAAAGTGAGTTACCAGATGTCGAATCACTATATAAAGATGTATTTGCATAAGCAAAGGGGGATATCATTATGAGTGAAAATCGTAAGTTAACATTTATGGGTGCAATCAACGAAGCAATCGATCAATCAATGGAAAAGGATGACAATGTCATTTTAATTGGTACAGATGTCTCTGGTGGTGCCAATGTGGAACATATCAAAGATGATGATACATTTGGTGGTGTATTTGGTGTAACCAAAGGTTTGGCTAAAAAGTATAGTCGTGATCGTGTTATTGACACACCGATAGCAGAACATATTACCTTAAGTACAGCAGTTGGTGCGGCAGCTACTGGTTTACGACCAATCGCAGAGTTAATGTTCAATGACTTTATTGGATTTGGTCTGGATCCTATTTTGAACCAAGGGGCAAAAATGCGCTATATGTTTGGTGGGAAAGCTAAAATTCCATTAGTTGTTAGAACTGTACATGGTGCAGGCGCAGGTGCAGCGGCACAACATTCACAATCACTATATAATATGTTTGCTGCGATTCCAGGTGTTAAGGTCGTTGTACCATCTAATCCGTATGATGCTAAAGGATTATTAAATGCTGCGATTGAAGATGACAATTTAGTCGTATTCTCTGAAGATAAAACACTATTAGGTCAAAAAGGCGAGGTGCCAGAAGAACATTATACGGTAGAAATTGGTAAAGCCAATGTTGTTCGAGAAGGTAGCGATTTATCCATTGTAGCTATAGGTAAAATGGTAGCTGTCGCTTTAGATACGGCAGACCAATTAGCTGAAAGCAATGTATCTGTTGAAGTGATTGATTTACGCTCAGTATCACCTTGGGATAAAGATACCGTATTAGATTCAGTTAAGAAAACAGGACGACTCATTGTTATCGATGAATCTAACCCACAATGTAATGTAGCTGGTGATGTGGCATCAGTGATTGGTGATATAGGATTTGATTATTTAGATGGTCCAATTAAAAAGGTCACTGCACCAGACACACCAGTACCATTTGCAGCTAACTTAGAGGAAGCTTATATACCAAATACAGATAAAGTTTTAGATGTCGCATCAGAATTAATCGATGATTTGAAACAAGCTAAATCATAAGTATGGGGGGTGTGAAACATGAGTGAAAATATTATAATGCCGAAATTAGGAATGACAATGAAAGAAGGAACTGTTGAAGAATGGTTTAAATCAGAAGGTGACACAGTCAATGAAGGAGACAGTATTGTCACAATTAGTTCTGAAAAGTTAATACAAGACGTAGAAGCACCAGCATCAGGTACATTATTAAAAATCAATGTACAAGCAGGAGAAGAAGCAAAAGTTAAAGCAGTGCTTGGTGTTATTGGAGAAGAAGGCGAATCAACGCAGCAACAATCTAAAGAAAATAATTCTAAAGATGAAACTAATGAAAAAGCAAAAGAAAGTGATGCAGATAACGGAAACACAAATCAAGAAGACAAGGTTCAGCAGCCTAGTCAAGAAGACGCATCTCAAGAACAACGTCTATTTATTTCTCCATTAGCACGTAAAATGGCTGACAAAGAAGACCTAGATATTACACGTATTAATGGTACAGGTGGTAATCAACGGATTACTAAATTAGATATCCAACGTGTACTTGAAAATGGTTATGATCAAGCAGATTATACGTCTAGCGAACCGCAACAAGATACATCCGAAATTGCAAACTTTGCAGTAGGAAATGTCGGTGAGGGTTTAAGCCCAATGCGTAAAAATATTGCTCAAAATATGAGACAAAGTCTTCAAAATACTGCTCAGTTGACGTTACATCGTAAAGTAGATGCTGATCACCTATTAGAATTTAAAGATAAATTAAAAGGTGAGCTACAAAACGCAGGGCAAGATGTTAAGTTAACTGTCACAACATTACTTGCTAAAGCAGTAGTCTTAGCTCTTAAAGATTATGGTGCTATGAATGCACGTTATGAAAATGGCACATTAACGGAATATGATGACGTGCATTTAGGTGTAGCAACATCACTTGAAGATGGCTTAATGGTACCAGTTATAACACAAGCAGATACTAAAAGTGTTGGTGCACTTGCCAATGAAATTAAACAGTCTTCTGAAGCGGTGCGTGAAGGTAGAACAAATGATGTACAATTACAAGGGGCTACGTTTACGATTACGAATATGGGGGCAAGTGAAATTGAATACTTCACACCAATATTAAATGTTGGTGAAACAGGTATTTTAGGTATAGGCGCATTATCACAAGAGGTTGTTATGGATAACGGCAATGTTAAACAAGTGTCTCGAATTCCACTAAGTTTAACATTCGACCATCAAATATTAGACGGTGCAGGCGCAGCAGAATTCCTAAAAGTATTAGCCAAATATATCGAAAATCCATATCTGTTGATTTTATAGATTAAACCAAAGGAATCAATATAAAATATATCGCACATCTAGCTTAAAGTTGCTTTATTTTAAGTAGATGTGCGCTTTAATATCTTAATTAAAATATTAATTCAGATTATCATGTAGTTCTATATATGAAAGTTAACATTATTTTTACAATCTTTAAAAAGTGATATTTTTGTGAAAACAATCACAAACACCTTTTATTTTCTGAAAAATAGTGTAGTATATGAATTGTAAGGAATAAGACATGTTGGAGTGATAAAAGTGAGAAAAGTAATTGAAGAGCTTGTTTTCTCTGATGTAAGTAGCTATGAAATCTATGTCAATACCGGTGTGAACCAAGGTATTATTGGCGACATTAAAGATGGCTATTTAACTATCGATTCAATCCCCTATATCGATGCTGAAAGACTATACTACTATGGCTTAGAACGAAAAACATTAGTGACAAACTAATTCATTTTGACTCCTAATCGTAAATTAACAACTTGCCTTCATTGGTGAGCAATTGAAGGCATCATTATTATACCCCCCGTATAATTCTGGAAATGTTTATAAAGACCGTATCTCAAATGAGGTACGGTCTTTTTTGAATTATCTTGAATGTTGTTGGTCTTCTACGACTTTAAAGTTCTTTTTAATACCGTTATAGGCATAGATAAGATTGAACATTTTGTTTTTTGCTTTATCTACACTAGCGAATGGCATTCTGACATCACTCATTTGATTAATGTCACGTTGGAATTGCTTTTCTGCAGCTTTTTGATCAGCGATAGACATCTCTAACCATTCCTCTTTAGTAAATAAGTCTTCGAAACGAAATTCAAATGCCGTGCGGTGATTGTGTTCTCTTAATTTTAATATACGATCATGAAAAGTCATTATTTGCCCCCTATAATTCCAAAACATGTATGATAGTTACACATTAACTTTATAACTTATAAATGAATTTTACAATCATGAATTTCAAATGTTTGAAATTTACTATTAAATAGATTGTATTCACAAACGTTTAACTTAGTAGTGTCATTGGTAATTATAAAATAATGATAAATAAAAAGGAGTTTTGAAGATGAATCAATTAAAAGATAAAGTCGCAGTCGTAACAGGTGCAGGAAGCGGTATTGGTGAAGCAATCGCAACTACTCTAGGAGAACAAGGTGTTAAAGTTGTTTTAGCTGGAAGAAATACAGATAAACTCAATGCAGTTGCTACAAAATTTGATAGCGATCAAGTTAAAGTGGTAGCTACAGATGTAACGAAACAACGTGAGGTAGAATCATTAATTGATACTGCTAAAACAAGTTTTGGTGGATTAGACATCGTTGTTAATAGTGCAGGTCAAATGAAATCATCTAAAATCACAGACTATAAAGTAGAAGATTGGGATTCAATGATTGATGTGAACGTTAAAGGAACATTGTATACAGTGCAAGCTGCATTACCAAAGTTATTAGAACAATCAAGTGGTCATATTATTAATATCGCATCTATTTCAGGATTTGAAGTAACGAAAGGTAGTGCGATCTACAGTGCCACGAAAGCAGCAGTGCATACGATTACTCAAGGATTAGAAAAAGAATTAGCCAAAACAAGTGTCAAAGTCACTAGCATTTCACCAGGTATGGTTGAAACACCATTAACAGAGCATTACGACTTTAATGGTCGTAAAAAGCTAGAAGCACAAAATATTGCTGATGCTGCCATTTATGCATTAACACAACCTAGTCATGTGAATGTTAATGAAGTAACAGTAAGACCTGTATAATATTTAATTCAAATCATAACCATGATAGACTTAAATTGTAAACGTTTTAATAAAATCATTTTACATGAAGGACGGGATGTAAATTGAATCAACGTCAATTTGAGTTATTAGAATGGTTAGTCAGTTATCAAACGGAAAGTCCACCAGGTCGGAACACCGATCCATTACAAGATGATATCGTACAGTTGTTAAAACAACTTGGCTTTAGCATACAGCGTGAAACAATGTATGAGAATGATAGTGTGGTCATTGGTACACTCAAAGGTATAGATGCACAAGCGCCTAAATTGATCTTAAACGGTCATATCGATGTTGCCTCTGTAGAAGATGATCAATACTGGATATATCCACCATTTCAACTTACGGAGCACCAAGATTGGTTATATGGTAGAGGTGTCAGTGATATGAAAGGTGGGATGTCATCATTATTTTATGTATTAGAACGATTGCATCAAGAAGGACATCGACCTAAAGGTGACATCATTGTTCAGTCAGTGGTTGGTGAAGAAGTTGGAGAAGCAGGTACTAAACGTGCTTGTGAAGTAGGACCTAAAGGTGATTTAGCGCTTGTATTAGATACAAGTGAAAATCAAGCGCTAGGACAGGGCGGTGTCATTACAGGTTGGATTACAGTTAAAAGTAAGAACACAATACATGATGGTGCCCGTCATCAAACGATTCACGCAGGTGGTGGATTATTTGGTGCGAGTGCCATTGAAAAAATGACTAAAATCATCCAAGCATTGAATGAACTCGAACGGCATTGGGCTGTAATGAAGCATTATCCAGATATGCCAGCAGGGGCCAATACCATTAATCCTGCAGTAATTGAAGGTGGCAGACACCCAGCATTTATTGCTGATGAATGTCGATTATGGATTACAGTACATTATTTACCAAATGAGTCATACGAAGATGTAGTAACAGAGATCGAAGATTATTTAAATCGTGTGGCACAAGCTGATGTGTGGCTAAAGGACAATCCACTTGAATTTGAGTGGGGCGGTACATCTATGATTGAAGATAAGGGAGAAATATTCCCAAGTTTTACAGTGCCTGTAGACCACCCTGGTTTTCATCAATTACAACAAGCACATCAAACGGTACATCAAACTCCATTAAAATATGGTATGAGTACGACAGTGACTGATGGTGGTTGGATTGCCCATTTTGATATTCCAACCATCTTATATGGACCGGGCAGCCTAGAAGAGGCGCATAGCGTTAATGAAAAAATACAAAAAGAAGAACTTAAAAAATATAGCGATGTGCTATATCAATTTTTAAAACATTGGTATCAATATCCTGAAAAATAAGTAAAAGGGCTGGAACGACAACGTTCCAGCCCTTGATTGATTAAATTAACGTTTGAGCGTATCGCGTAAGCGACTAACCCAACTGCCACCTCGTTTAGAACGCACGGCACGTCCGGATGGTTGCGCGCTTTGTCGTTTTAATTCTTGACCATATTTAAGTGCAACTTGCATCAAGTAGGCTTGAGAATTTAAAGGTGACGAATTGTTTTCGATATAATGATAATTACCATATTGATCTTGATAACGACCTTTTTGGTTATCAGATAGTTGTAAGTTCATAAAGTCTAATAAACGTGCGGCAATGTTTTTATCTTCTACAGGGAATAAGATTTCTACACGTTTGATCATATTACGTGTCATTACATCGGCTGATGATAGGTAGATACGTTCGTCTCCATTATTATGGAAGTAATAAATTCGAGAATGTTCAAGTAATCTACCAACAATACTTACAACTTCAATATTTTCACTGATACCAGGGATGCCTGGTTTTAAACAACAAATACCACGAATAATTAATTGGATTTTTACACCAGCTTGTGATGCTTCAAATAATTTTTCAATAATTGCTTTATCTGTTAATGAGTTCATCTTCATCATGATTTTCCCATTACCATGTTCTAAGTGACTACTAATCTCTTTATCAATGCGATCAATAAAGACATCTCGTATATCAAACGGTGCCACAATCAACTTGTTATATTGTGGTTTAACTGAATAGCCACTTAAATAATTAAAGAAGTTAATCGCATCTTCAGCAATTTCGTTATTTGTCGTAATAATACCCATATCTGTATACAATTTAGCAGTTTTGTCGTTATAGTTTCCTGTACCAAGATGTACAAATGATGTTAATTCACCAGCTATTTTCTTCACGACTAGTGCGATTTTACTATGTGTTTTCAGGTGTGTCATACCGTAAATGACGTGACAACCCGCATCTTCTAACATACGTGCCCAATGAACGTTATTTTCTTCGTCGAAACGTGCTTTTAATTCGACAAGGACCGTTACTTGTTTACCTTTTTCGGCAGCTTCTTTCAAGCTCTTGATAATAGGGGAATCTTTACTTACACGATATAACGTTTGTTTGATTGCAATGGTATTTGGATCTTCGGCAGCTTCTCTAATAAAATCGACAATAGGTTCGAATGATTCATATGGATGGTGGAAGAAAATGTCACGTTCCAAAGCTAATTGATAAATGTTGTTATAGCCAAGTGAACGAGGCACTTGTGGTGTGTATTTATCGTAAGTTAAATAACTTAACTTATGAGATAAGTGATCAACTAAACCAAATAAGAAAGTTAAATCTAAAGGACCGTCTACAAAATAGACGTCGTCATCTTTAACTTCAAGTTGATCCATAATCCAACCAATATCTTCACGTACAGCAGTACGACCATCCACTTCTAAACGTACGGCTGAGCCACTTTTACGTTCTTTTAAGAAGCGTTCGATTTCAATTAATAAGTCTTCTGCACCGTCTTCGTGAATGGTTAAATCTGCATTTCTTGTGATTCGGAAAGCAAATGTATTTAATACTTCGTAACCAACGAACAGTTGATTAATAAAGAATGTAACAACATCTTCTACCATTAACACATATTGCTTATACCCCTCGTTTAAAGTTAAAAATCTAGGTATTAATGATGGAATCTGAACAATTGCTGAATTAATTGCATCTTCTGTATCGATATCTACAAAGATATTTAAACTTTTATTATTCAATTTTGGAAATGGATGATAGGCATCTATACCTAATGGCGTTAATGTAGGTAAAATTTTCGTTTTAAATTCATGATCTAGTCTATTTAATAGTGATTCTGATAAGTCCTCAGGTTGAGCCATTTCAATTTCATAGTTACGTAACTCTTCAATTAATTCATTGTAGCGATTGTATTGAATGTTAACGTACTCTGTATTTTTCTTTTTTATAGCTTCTAATTGCTCTTGAGGTGTCATTTGTGCTTTGTTTTCAGGTTTATCATAGCCCATTTTGACCTGATCTTTAAGTCCTGCAACACGCACCATGAAAAATTCGTCTAAATTCGAACTAAAAATTGATACGAAATTTAATTTCTCGAGTAGTGGATTACTAAAATCATAGGCTTCTTCTAAAACTCTATAGTTAAAGTCTAACCAACTTAACTCCCGGTTGTTATAGTATTGCGGTAAATTAATATCCTTTTCTCCCAATTGAGTTTGCATACGCTTAAAACACCTCATCGTTTTTTATATACTCATGTAGTTTAAAAGTACCATACAATTATTAAGATTTTGTAAAGACGATCGTGACTTTACCTTTTAATATCTTTTCAATATGTTTTTTTTGACGATTTGCTTGATATTCTTCGGCGATGGGTTCCCCTTTGTAGAACACGTGAAGCTCATATTTATCGTCTTTCTTCGCTTTGAGTTCAACTTCTTCAACAAAGCTTGTATGAGAAATATTGAGTGCATTCACAAATTTGATAATACCACCTAAGGCTTGAATCGTTTCGGTCTCTTTACTACCGAACCAATGTGTTTCTTTGCAGTAGAACTTAAGTAGTGATTTATTTTTAAAACTTGCAAGTAATGCTAACTTAACACGATCTTTATGTGAAAAGCCGTTGATCATTGAGTTAGCAATTAGATAGTAGGTATGTGGTGAACTTGAATCAGAATCGATAAAACTACCTAAATAATAAAGATAGGCACCTTCAACGAAGAGCTCTTTATCTTTGTCGCTTAATTTCAAATCTGAACGTTTTAATAGTTGCGATAATAGTGATTCTGCTAGTTTAAGACGACGATTAGCACTGCTTGCTTCAATGTGATATTCGTTTGCTAAATGGCGTAAAGCATCTTGTCTTACATTATCTTTTGAAAATTCTTCTGGATAACGTTGACGAATGAGATTCATTACATAACCTTCACGAATACCTTTTCTTGAGAAAGTAAACTGAGTCGCATCCACTTTCTTATATAGTGTTTTAAAGACTGAAACGGCAGGTAAGATAATGTCTACACGGTCGCGACTTAATCCGTCTAGGTTAGTTAAGTCGTCTCTTGAACTTTTACGAATTAAGTCATATACTTCTTCGATATCTCTATCTGACATCGTGTAGTTATGAACACCACCAATAGGATAAGAATGCTCTGACTGGTGTATTCGAGCTACATTTCGTGCTGAGCCACCTACACCAACAAGTGCGACATCTTGATCATTAAGCCAGTCAAGTTGACCGAATTGCTCTGATAAGAATTTCTCCATACTTTTAATCGCTGATTTATCATTATGATCTTTGTCACCAAAGAATTGACGTTTGAGCGATACAACACCAAATGGAAAACTGTGTGCAGCCTTTAATTTTTTATCTTTAAATAAAGTGACCTCTGTAGATCCGCCACCAATATCAACTGAGACACCATCTTCAATATCAGTTGTATGTGAAATGGCATAATAGCCGTAAAATGCTTCATCCTCTTCAGGAACGATTTTAATCTCTACACCTGTGTCTTTTTTTACTTTTTTGATAATATCTTGTTGATTATTTGATTGACGAATTGCTGCAGTTGCAATTGGATGTAATTCGTCTACTTTAAATGTCGTTGCTACTTTATTAAAGCTACTTAACGCGTCTGTAAGTACTTGAATCCCTTCGTCATTCATATCGTTATCTTTAGTTAAATACTGACTTAGACGTGCGGGCGTCTTAATATTAAGGATTTCGTTTAGACCTGTGTCTTTATCAAATCCAAAAATAACAAGACGAATGGTATTTGAACCAATATCTATTAAACCAATACGTTCTTCCATCACTGCCTCCTATGTTTTATGGGAACAATTGTCATACCCCTATTTAATTTCATTTTACATGAGTTATATAAAATGAAAAGAATTTTAAGGTATTTTTCTAAGAAAATTTCATCTTTTTGTAAATCAAAAAAGATTGTCTAAGTTCAACATGTTTTCTTTCTTAATTGTACTTGAAAATAAGCCACTTCCATGTCTGTTGGAAGTGGCTTAAAGATGATGCAATCTATTTATTTTACATGTAGTGGTCCACCGGGTCCGACTGGAATACCTAGTAAGAACCAAATGAGTGTGAATAGTGTCCATACAATCGTTAAGGCGATTGAATATGGCATTAGACTTGAAAGTAGGGTGCCGAGTTTCATGTTTTTATCATACTTTTGAGCATAAGATAACAACAACGGTAGGTAAGGCATCATTGGTGTGATTGGATTAGTAATGGAATCGCCTACTCGATATATAGCCTGAGTAAAGGCAGGGTGAAAGCCGACTAAAATAAGCATTGGCACAAAGATTGGTGCTAAAATACCCCATTTAGCAGAGGCACTACCCACTAGCATATTGACGAGTGCACTTAGGAAGATGACACCAATAATCAGTACAATACCATTTTGATGTTGTAGTAATTTGGCACCTTTAACTGCTGTAATTACACCAAGGTTACTCCATTCTAGGAAGGCGAGGAGTTGTGCTGCAAAGAATACAATGACAATGAACGAGCCCATAGATGACATTGAATCAGTAATCATTTGTCCTAAATCTTTAGTGTTTTTAATTTCATGACTTAAGACACCGTATATCACACCCGATACTAAGAAGATGACTAAGATAATGAGACCGACACCATTAATTAAAGGTGCATCATCAAGTAGACTGCCTGTTTTAGCATTTCTTAAAAAGCTATGCTCTGGAATGGCACAAATGATGAGTAACACAAGTAAGACGATGAAACTCATATTAGCCCAAAATAATGCCTTTTTCTCAACAGGTGTGATATGAGAAGACGTCTCTTCCATATCATCGTGTGCATCTGAATCGTCATACTTACCAAGTCTAGGAATAATTAACTTTGTTGTCACTAAGTGAATGGTAGGTAATAACACAACTACACTGGCTGCAATGAAATACCAGTTCATAGCTACATTGGTTTTAATCTTTTCAGATACAATTCTTGTAGCTGGTTCTGTAAATGAATAGACTAACGCATCTTGCATACCTACGACTAAATTGGCAGCAAATCCACCAACAGCAGATGCATACGCCATTGCTAGACCTGCGATAGGGTGATAACCAATCTTGATAAATAGCATTGCTGCTAAAGGTGGTAAGATAATCGTTGCTGCATCACCAGCTGTACTACCAACGATACCAATCAAAATGATGGTAGGGACGATTAACTTCTTTGGTGCTCGATTGACCACTGAAATCATGAGTTTATCGAAATAACCTGATTTTTCAGCGGCACCAATACCAATCATGACGCCTAGTACAAGCCCAAGGGCAGGGAATTCAGAAAAGTTCTTAATAGCATCATTCATAATCATGGCAAAGCCATCATGGCTTAGAATACTTTTGATATGAATAGTTTCGCCGTTACCTGGATGTTTGACGGAAACATTGAATAGAGAAACAAACCAAGTAATAATGGCAAGTCCGACACACATTAAGAAGAAGAGTACCGTTGGATCAGGTAATTTATTACCTACCCATTCGACCCCATTTAAAATTTACTAACGATTGATGGTTTTTGCTTTGAGTTTGTTGCCATTCATGAACCACTCCTTAGTTAAATTATCTAAAAGTATAGCAAATATTACATATAATGATAAGAATTTTCTGAAATTTAAAAAGAAGTATATATGATTCGTTAGTAAATGTAAATTCAATATGTGTGATCAAGATCTGAAGTATTTATTTTGAATTAAAGCGTTATCATTGTCATTACGGCGTTTAGTCCTATTATGAAAGTGGAACAACAATACTAAGATTTCATTTTAGGAAAATATTGAGGAGAGTGACGTTATATGAAACGTTTAGAGAATAAAGTAGCAGTTGTGACAGGTGCAAGTACAGGTATTGGTCAAGCTTCTGCCAATGTATTAGCCCAAGAAGGTGCACACGTCTTGGCTTTAGACATTTCTGATCAATTAAATCAAACAGTTGAAGATATTAAACAACAAGGTGGACAAGCGACAGCATTTCAAGTAGATATTTCTGATGAGCAACAAGTTCAAACCTTTGCAGCAAACCAAATTAAATCGGAATTTGGGCATGTAGATATATTATTTAACAATGCGGGTGTTGATAATGGTGCAGGACGTATTCATGAATACCCAGTTGAAGTATTTGATAAAATTATGGGTGTAGATATGAGAGGTACATTCTTAGTAACGAAATTCCTTTTACCGTTAATGATGGATAATGGTGGTTCAATCATTAATACGGCTTCATTCTCTGGGCAAGCAGCAGATCTTTATCGTTCTGGTTATAATGCTGCTAAAGGTGCAGTGATTAACTTTACGAAATCCATTGCTATTGAATATGGTCGTGACAATATCCGTGCTAATGCCATTGCACCGGGCACGATAGAAACACCATTAGTAGATAATTTAGCTGGTACGGCTCAAGATGAAGCGGGGCAAACATTCCGTGAAAATCAAAAATGGGTGACGCCATTAGGACGCTTAGGTACACCAGATGAAGTAGGTAAATTAGTAACATTCTTAGCGTCTGACGATAGTTCATTTATTACAGGTGAAACGATTCGTATTGATGGTGGCGTGATGGCATATACATGGCCAGGTGAAATGTTAAGTGATGATAGTTGGAAGAAATCAATCAAATAATCATATATAAGTAATAAAGCCAAGATGTCCCAGGAAATAAGTGACATCTTGGCTTTAAATCTATTTGAGTTGCTTTGCACATGCTTCACATAACTTATATTGTTGGTCGGCCCAACCGCCTAAGTGAGTATATCCATGAAGATCTTTTCCTTTAACTTTAATATAGATAGGCTCATCTTCTTTAAGTTCACGTTGACAATGAGAACATTTTAATGGGCCAAATAGTATCATAAAGTCACCTCCCAAAGGATTAGCTTACCATTTGATATTGTTATACGTATGATCATTTAATGAGCGCACAATTTCAGCAACAAGACGTACTGAACGATCATAATCATCTTTATGAATGACCGATACATTAGAGTGCATATAACGAAGGGCGACACCCAATGTAATTGTAGGAATACCTTCATTCGCAACATGAATACTACCTGCATCTGTACCGCCACCAGGTGTAGTATCCCATTGAACATCAATATGATGTTGTTTTGCGACTTCTTTGACATGTTGACGTAATCCTTCGTGTGCGATACTTGAAGCATCCATCATAATGACAACAGGGCCCCCACCTAAATAACTGTCACTTGTTTGACCAGACATTCCTGGCGTATCAAATGCGACTGCCACGTCTACTGCAATGGCTAAGTCAGGTTGAATGGTTTGTGCAGCCACTTTCGCACCACGTAATCCAACTTCTTCTTGTACTGTGGCACCTGAATATAAGTTAATATCTATCGTTTCATCTTTTAGTTCATTGAGAACGTCGATAGCTAATGCACAACCATAACGATTATCAAATGCCTTAGCAGTCATATATTTATCATTCGCTAGTGTTTCGAATTCACTGTATGGTGTGACCATATTGCCAACTGACACGCCGGCTTGCTCAGCTTCTTCCTTACTATTCACACCAATATCGATATACATATTTTTAATGTCTACGGTTTTCTTACGTTCTTCAGGAGATAGTACATGTGGTGGTTTAGAACCGATAATACCTCTTAATGCTTTACCATCATCTGTTGTGACAGTCACTTTTTGTGAAAGCATGACTTGGTTCCACCAACCACCAATTGGATTAAATGATAAATAACCATCTTTATCAATTTTAGTTACTAAGAAACCCACTTCATCCATATGTCCTGATATTAAAATAGATTTAGAACCATTTGTGGCGGTCTTTTTACCGAATATGCCACCCAAATTATCTTCTACGATTGCATCACTTATTGGTGATAAATAATGTTTCATTATAGACTTCACTTGCATTTCTCGACCTGCAATACCATTGGCAGCAGTCAGTTCTTTAAGTAATTGTATAGACTCAGTCATACCATCATCCTCCCAATCATTAGTTACATATAGTTTAACATAGGACATTTAATGGTATGTATTGATGGAAATGTTTAAGGAATAAGGGTATATTAATATCAATAATAAATCAGGTAATGGTACCATTGCCCCAACAAACAAGTGAGAGAAGGCGATCATATGAAAAAACTAGTTTCACTTCTAGTAGTTATCGCATTAAGTGCGATTACACTAGCTGCTTGTAGTAAAGAGCAAACGAAAACGTTCGAGGGTGACGTTAATGGTAAACAGATTATTACGTCGCTTACATATAAAGGTGACGAAGTATTGAAACAATCTACAATAGGTACTTTGAAATATGATGATTTAGGTATTGATAAAGCACAAGCCAAAGATATGTTAAAGAAAGATGAGAAGGCATTTAAAGGTGACAAAGGTGTATCATTCAAAATTGATTACAAAGATGATAAAGCTGTGGAACATATAGACATCGATTACGAAAAAGCTGATATCGATCAATTGAAGAAAAAATTAGGCTTTGTATCAGTCAAAGGTAAAAATAATAAAGTAAGTTTAGATAAAACAGTTAGCCAAATGAAACGTAATGGTTTAAAAGAAAAAAGTAATATGACCGACCATGACGATTAATAATAAAAGCCAGTACATGCAATTGCTATCGCATGTACTGGCTTTTTATTTTATGTGTTTTATTGTTGTTGATTAAAGTTTTCGATAGCTACTTTAATTTCATCTCTAACACGTTGGAATTCTGACCAATCTTTACCGGCTGGGTCGTCGAAGCCCCAATGTTCTTTCTTTACTGATGGTGGTATAGTAGGACAGTGTTGATCAGCATGACTACACAATGTAACGACTAAGTCAGCACGATTTAGAATATCTTGTTGTATTAAATCTGATGTATGTTGTGAAATATCGATATTAACTTCTTTCATAGCTTCGATAGCCTTTGGATTTACACCATGTGTTTCAATACCGCCTGAATATACCTCCCAACTTGAATCTAAAATATTTTCAGCAAAGCCTTGAGCCATTTGACTACGACATGAATTGCCAGTACAAATGAAATAAATGATTTTCTTTGTCATGTTTAGAACTCCTTATTAAAAAATAATTAACGTTAAATATAAGCCTAGTAATGTGAAGAATAGGACTGGAATAGTAATCACAATACCTGTTTTAAAATATGTTCCCCATGAAATTTTGACACCTTTTTGTGCTAATACATGTAACCATAATAATGTCGCTAGTGAACCAATCGGTGTGATTTTAGGACCTAGATCTGAACCAATCACATTACTATAGATCATACCTTCTTTAAGTGAATGAGATACGCCTGACTGACCAATCGCAATCGCATCAATTAAGACAGTTGGCATATTGTTCATCATTGAAGAGAGAATAGCTGAGATAAAGCCCATACTCATAATACTTGCGAATAAACCATGAACGGAAATATGTGATAGTGTATCAGCTAATATAGTTGTGATACCGGCATTTTTCAAGCCAAAAACGACTAGATACATACCAATTGAAAAGATAACAATATTCCATGGTGCCCCTTTAATGACTTGTTTCGTATGAACGGCTTTGGATTGTCGTGCGAGTAAAATAAAAATGATGGCAATGGCACCTGCAATCAATGAAACAGGTATTTGAAGCCATTCACTTACGAAATAGCCAATCATCAATACTACAAGGACAATCCATGAGATTCGGAATAGACGTAAATCTTTTAAGGCAGATGATGGATGATTGATATGAGTGGTATCGACACGTTTCGGAATTGATTTTCTGAAATAAATCCATAAAACAACGATACTAGCGATTAATGAGAATAGATTAGGTATTATCATACGACTCATATATTCACCAAAACCTATGCCGAAGTAATCGGCTGAGACAATATTAACCAAATTACTAATAATCATTGGTAGCGACGTCGTATCTGCGATAAACCCGCTTGCAATAATAAATGGAAAGACCATTTTCTCATTGAATCCTAAATGACGGACCATAGCTAAAACAATAGGGGTTAAGATTAATGCAGCACCGTCGTTGGCAAAGAAAGCAGCGACAATCGCACCAAGAATCATGATTAAAACAAACATGATGAGACCATTACCTTTAGATGCTCGGACCATGTGTAATGCTGCCCACTCGAAAAAGCCGATTTGGTCTAGAATTAACGATATCAATATAATTGCGACAAAGGTGAGTGTGGCATTCCAAACAATTTGAGTCACTTCAACTACATCTGAAAGGCTAACAACACCTGTAATGATTGCGATGATGGCACCAATGACAGCAGTAATACCAATATCTAATCCTTTCGGTTGCCAAATTACAAAGACGAGTGTGATAAGGAATATGACGATAGCAAGGGTTGTCAACATGAATGATCACCTCGTTTCACTGACTGACATACACACTGATCATGTGTTGTATTAATAAGGTTTAAATTATCAATGATTTGTGTGTAAAATTCATGATTTAATTGATAAAAGCGTTTATTGCCTACCTTTCTAGTTGTGACAAATTGATATGTAACTAAAACTTTCATGTGGTGACTTAATGTAGGTTGGGAAATTTCAAAATGTTGTAGTAAATCATACGCACATAGTTCACCACATGATAAAATATCTAAAATTTCCAATCGATTTTCATCGGATAATACTTTTAATATAGATGCTAATTGTTGATATGACATAATTACCTCCAAAACATATATAGATTATCATCTATATAGATGAGTGTCTATGATAAAAGCACAGAAAAAGGCGACCACTTGTAAAGTAATCGCCTTGTATGTACACCTTATTATGATAGTAATTTTAATTTGTAATCGTGGATGGTTTGTGTACCGCCGTCTAATTTTCGGTAAATGATATGGTCTGCAGTGATTTCTGTTGGACTTGATACGCCTACAGCTGCAGCAATATTAAATAAACCTTCATGTAAACTTGTGACATAGTTGGTTACTCGGTATTGCTTTTCATCAACAATTAATCCTTTTTCTTTCTTTGGGTCTGTTGTAGCAACACCAACAGGACATGTATTCATATGACATTGTTGACTCATGATACAACCTACACTAATCATCATGCCACGCGCGATATTAACTAAATCGGCACCTAAACCAAGAGCAATAGCAATTTTGTCTGGTGTGATCAGTTTACCTGATGCGAAAATTTTCACACGATCTCGTACACCATATTTCTCTAACATGCCAGACACGATAGGTAGGGCAGTTAGTAAAGGTAATCCAACACCATCTTGAAGCTCTTGGAATGTTGCACCAGTACCACCTTCGCCACCATCCACAGTGATGAAACTTGGATATTTATTTAGTTTCACCATGGTTTTGACTAGTGTCTCGATGTCTTCAACACGACTGACAACAATTTTAAATCCAACTGGCTTTTGGCCTAGTTGTTGTATTTCGTCTACCCAATTGAGCAAGTCTGTAGCATTATGAATAAATTCGAAGCGGTTCGGTGAGTTAATCGTTTTAAATGGTTCTACATTACGGATTTTAGCTATTTCTTCATTCACTTTATTTCCTTCCATATGTCCACCACGTGTTTTGGCACCTTGCGCTAATTTTAACTCGAAAGCACGTACATTCTTACGTTCAGCCACTGTTTTAAATTGTTCTTTACTGAAATTACCCGCTTTGTCTCTGACACCGAATAGCCCTGGCCCAATTTGGAAAATGATATCGCCATCACCTTTAAGATGATATTCTGATAGACCACCTTCACCTGTATTCATCCATGTACCGGCTTTAGATAAACCTTTAGATAAAGCTGAAATAGCATTTTTACCTAAAGCACCGTAACTCATACCTGATTGGCCAACTAAACGTTTAATCTTATAAGGATGTTCTAGATGTTCACCAAGAACTACCGCATTGTCATCAGTTAAAAAGAATGGATCCACTTGCTTACTTTTACGATGTTCATCACGACTAAATAAGCGTTCATTCTCGATTTGGTAAATAAAAGTTGAAAGTAGTGTCGTATTATCAACTTTTAATTCACTCGCTTGTAGTGGAAACATAGTATTTTGTATGTAAAAACCATCTTCATAATCTGACATTGTCCCAAAACTTGTCATTCTTGAATTGTATTTTCCTGCTAGTACAATATTTTTATAATCTGTACGAGAGAATGGTTTACCTTCATTATCACCAGAGAATAAATATTGTCTAAGTTCTGGTCCCATTTTTTCAGAAAGGTATCTAATACGAGCTAATAGTGGATAGTTTCTTAATACACTATGTTGTGTTTGTCTTTTATCTTTGATTAGCCAGATGATACCTAGCAATAATGCCCCCAATAAAAAAATCATAATAATGATGTTGACGATAAACTGCATTGTAGTCAGTACACTCATTAAAATGCCCCCCCCTTAATCATTACTCCAACACTATGATACACTTTTCTTTATGTTTTACAATGAAACCGGTTAAATTTATATTGTAGAATTTTAATTGTATAAATTTATGAAATATTTATATTAGGAAAGTTAAGTTAAATAATGTATTAATATGAATCATAAAATGATAAAGTAATTATGATAGAATACGATTGAGGAGGTGACACATGAGTCAACAGCAAAGACAACGTGACATATGGAACCAACCACAAATCATGAAAAAAGATTTTTTAATCATACCGATATACATATTATTTCAAATGGTGGTACCTATCATAATTGTGTTTGGAACACTAGGATTAACAGCCATGATCACTCAAAAACCACCAGCCCAGTTTTTATATAACTTATCTTTAAGTATTGGATTTGTATTAGACCAATTTTTAGTATTATTTATCTTTTTCGCGATGCATAAATTTGATATTGCTCAAGTCATGAAAAGGCAGTTACACTATGCTCGAAACAAGACCTTACATATATTGTTAACCATTATCGGCGTCGTTATAGTAATGTGCCTATTGAGATGGCTTTTTAACATGTTTGGTATAGGGCCAACACAATATGAAAGAAGAGTTGAGGGATTATTTCATTATCCATCAGCACTATGTTTTACCATGATATCAATGGTTATCTTACGTCCGATGGTTGAGGTTATTATTTATAAACACATCATCATACATGAATTAAGTAAGAAATGGCCTACCGCTGTAACAATCATACTTTCTATTATGATTGAGACTATGGTTCATGTGTACGATATGATGAGTGTGTGGGAAATGTTGCCATTTTTAATAATGGCATTAGGTTCAACAGTGATTTATATTAAATCAGGTATGAATTTAGCTGCGGCATATCTTTATCAAGCAGGTATACAATGCGTGTTATTTATCATCATGGTATTCAAAATGTTAATCATGTAAAACTAATTTTAGAGTGAAAAGGAGTCATTTATGGAAAACCAATCTACACAACAACCCATAGATTCGCATCAACAACAAAATGAATTTGCATCTAAGAAGATAGTTAAAAGAGATTTTTGGCTGATAGTGGCTTACCTTATTGTGGGACAATTCGTATTTCCAATGATTGGTATGATGATTGGTGCCATCGTTGCGATATCACTGGAAATCAAATCTGATAGTAGGGTTAATGAGATTGGTATTAATTTTGCTACTGTATTTGGTTTCGTTGGTATGTGCTTAGTCCTATTATTATTTTATTTAATGCATCAAAAGACACTCATTCCACTAGCTATCCAAAGAGTGAAGGACCTTAAAAAATACATTGTAACTTTAATTATTATTATCGTTATCATGTACTTATTGAATATGTTGTATGGTATAATGGTTGAATTTTTACCAGAGAAATATCAGTTTAGTGATACAGAAAATAATAAAATGTTAGAAAAAATGTTTACTTCTGCATGGATGTGGCCGGTACTGTTTCTAGATATTGTCATTGTGACACCTATAGTAGAGGAACTATTGTTCAGGCATTTATTGATTCACGAGTTAGGTAAGAAACTAACATATGGCCTGATGTATGTGGTTTCAATTCTATTGTTTGCAGGGGTACATGTGACAGAAGCACAATCTTCATTTGAATTAGGACCTTATGTAATTATGGCAAGTGGTTTTGTGGCTGCTTATCACCTTACGAAACGTAATTTAGCAGCTTCGATTGCCCTTCATATGATTAACAACGCGATTTCTTTTATAGTGATTTTATTTACTCTATAAATTGTTAAAAATAAATAGTGAGAGGATGTGTATAAAAGCACATTCTCTTTTTTTGTAATTTAAATTATCATAAAAATTAATTATATTGTTATTTAACGTAGTAAAATGGGAATGAGTAGTGTAATGGGATTTAAAGGAGCGTGTAACATGTTATTAGAAATTGAACATTTAACTTATGAAGCGGATCACCGAACAATTTTAAAGGATATTAATTTCAAGGTGGATAAAGGTGACACTATAGCGATTATTGGACCTTCCGGAAGTGGAAAGAGCACACTTTTAAAGCAACTTAATCATTTGATTGAACCTACATCGGGCACATTGTATTTAAACGGTAAACCTTATCATGATTACGCACCTGAAAGTATTCGTATGAAAGTAAGTTACTTAATGCAACAAAGTGAGATGATAGGTACAACGATTGAAGATAATATGAAGTTTCCTTCAGAAGCGAGAGACCAAGTATTTGATAAAGATAAAGCCCTTAACCTTTTAAAAAAAGTAGGGCTAGGTGACTATGATTTATCTGCAGAAACTGAACATATGTCAGGAGGAGAAAAACAACGCATCACGATTGCACGACAATTAATGTTTGACCCCGAAGTCTTATTACTAGATGAATCGACAAGTGCTTTAGATACACATAATAAAGAACGCGTAGAAGATATTATTTTTAAAATGGCAAAAGAAGGCATTGCCATTTTATGGATTACACATAGTGATGACCAAAGTATGAGACATTTTCAAAAGAGAATGACGATTATTGATGGTGAAATTGATAAGATTGAGGAGTTGAATCAACATGAGTAATATAGCATTATGTTTAACAGCGTTGTTATTGTTTATCCCTATCCTCATCTCTTATAAGGAAGGCTTACATATTATTAAAGATTTAGTGGTAGCAACGATAAGAGCGACCATTCAATTGCTCATTCTTGGCTTCTTACTGCATTATATTTTTAAAATAAATGATAAATGGTTACTCATCTTATGCGTGTTAGTGATTATCATCAATGCATCTTGGAATACCATTCAACGTGCATCCCCAGTAATGCATCATGTGTTTTGGATTTCATTTGTTGCAATATTTGTAGGTACGGCATTACCATTAGCAGGTACGATTGCAACAGGGGCCATTGATTTTACAGCTAATGAAGTGATACCAATAGGTGGGATGTTAGCCAATAATGGTTTAATTGCGATTAATTTAGCCTATCAAAATTTAGATCGTGCATTTGTACAAGATGTTTCCGAAATAGAATCTAAATTAACGTTAGCTGCAACACCCAAACTTGCGTCTAAATCATCAATTAGAGAAAGTATTAGATTAGCTATCGTGCCAACAATTGATTCCGTTAAAACATATGGGCTTGTCTCTATACCAGGTATGATGACAGGATTGATTATTGGTGGGGTGCTGCCATTACAAGCTATTAAATTCCAATTGTTAGTGGTATTCATCCATACAACAGCTACGATTATGTCAGCACTCATTGCCACATACATGAGTTACGGCCAATTCTTCAATGCGAGACACCAATTAATCGCAAGAAATACAGACATCAAGACAAGTTAATGAAACATACAAAATAAATAGCCAATCAATGATAAGACGACTTTTCATTGATTGGCTATTTTTATATCGTGGAAATAAATTTGATTTTAAAGTGTACACCGTTTTGAGAAGGAATAATATGAATTGTTCCATTATGATATTCAACAGCTTCTTTAACTATAGTTAATCCTAAACCATGATTTTCTGTTTGAGTTTCTTTTGTACTATAACCTGATTTGAATATATCATCATTAATATTTGAAATGCCTTTACCATCATCTTTATAGTCGATTAAAAGGGTATTTTCAATTTTATCGAATAATATATCTATTTTTGGATTACGATTATTATGTTCAATACTATTTTCAATAAGATTAATCAAAGTTCTTTCAAAGTATAATTTATTACCATAAAATAATTCGTCATAATCAAATAGGAAGGTTAAATCAATGTTTTCATAACCAAGTGTTTGTACAAATTTTTCAACAGTACTTTGAATTGGAAAACTCTCTTTATCATTTTTCATTTGATTTGTTTCATTATCAAAGTCTTTGTTTAATGATTGTATTAATTCTTCCATATACTTAGCTTTTTCAGATATAAGCGCTACATATTTCTGATTTGATTGATTGACCTCAATAATTTTAGAATAACCATAAATAGATGTCAGTGGAGATTTTAAATCATGAGATATTTGAGAAATCCATTTTGATTTATAATAATGAATCTGATTTTGATAGATTTTATCTTGCAACAATTGTTGATTTAACGTAGATAGAGATGTGTGTAATTCTGGGAAAGTCTTACTATATTTTTTGATATTACCTTTAGTTGTTGGTTGGTGCAATTTTTCGTGAGACAAATTACTAATCCAGTCAATATAATAACTTAATGGTTTTGTTAAACGCTTTGATACTAAATAAGATGTAATCAGTGCTAAAAAGACATCTATAATTATAGTGATTAATAGTATTAAGGGAACTTCTTTTAAATTATCTGTTGGATCATCATTGATTTGATCTTTATTTAAAATAGGACGCTTATTATGGTTTAGTCGAAAACTTAATTTATTATTATGATAATTGTAATCATACTTATTATAATCATGGGTGGTCACACTTTGTAGTAGTTTGCGTGATTGGATTTGATTCTTATTTGCTATATTTATACTACTGTGATTTTTATAAATAAAAACGAAATAGGTTCTTTCATCTTTATATGTTGGGACAGCATTAGCATAGTTAATATTGTCTAAGATAATAGGTTTAATATTTTTATGTTTTAGCTTATTTGGATATAAAATATGACCATATTTATCCGTGTAATATATATTGGCATGGTCTTTTTTAGCTAAGTCTTTGATATGTTGTGATGGTTTATCTATGGGTTCGTTAAAAATAAAAAAATCTGGTTCAATACTATTTAGATCATTATAAATGTCTTTAATCGTTACATTTATTATTGCTGTAACTGTTATCATTGCAATGATGATTGTCAAAGATAAGTATACAGCTAAATATTTGAAGAATTTTAGTAAAAATCGTCTATTCATGATTCTCACCCTTAAATATGTAACCTTTGCCACGCATTGTTTTGATAAACTTTGGTTGATTAGGATTTTCTTCAATTTTACGTCGTAATGTTCTAATGTGAACCATTAATGTATTATCATCTACGAATGTTTCATAGCCCCATACTTTTGAATAAATTTGTTCTTTAGATAGAATTTGATTTTTGTTACTAATAAAAAAATATAGTAAATCTAGTTCTCTAGCCGTAAGTGAAACTGGTTTATGATTAACAAAAACGTCTCCGCTTTTAAAATTGACCTTTAGATTTCCAAGTTGATAAAAATCATTTGAGTCGTCTTTTAAATGAAGAGATACTCTATAGTATAGTTCCATGGGATCGAAAGGTTTTTTGATATAATCTACAACGCCTTTTTCAAAACCTCTGTATAACTCTAAATTTTCTTCTTTAGCAGTCACCACAATAACGGATGTTTGTGATAGGTCCACAAATTTCATTAATTCGTAACCATCTTCCGATTTTAAGTTTAAATCTAATAGTATGACATGGTAATGATTTTGGTTAATAAGACGCTGTCCTTCATTTATATCATCTGCAGTGTCTATAGATGATAGTCCTTTAGTTGTTAAAGATAATTTAATTAATTCTTGTATATCTTTATCATCTTCAATAATCAAAATTTGGCTACTCATTTTTTACACCTCTTGGATTCATTTTAATCCTTTTTAAATAGTTAAACTATTATCTTTTTAAGATTTAAGGAAAATTTAAACTATAAATAAATACTGATTTATGATGACTAAATAAAATAAAGTTAGATATAAGTTAAGGAGATGGTTTGATGAAATTAGTATTTAAAATGTCATGCTTTTTTATCATCGCTACATTATTTTTATATACTGTGCGTAGTATAGCAATATACAATCAAATAGCTTTCTTAAGTATGATTTTAGAATATCCTAGCACAATCTTAGGTGGTTCGACGTGTGCTACATTATTATATTTTGTAGAAGAAAGAAAGAAAAAGAAGGATACCAAAATAAATTATAGTAGAGGGTGTCAGAAATGAAAGTTATAGGATATATACTATCCTTTATATTGTTAATATTATTTATATACAACATATTTAGATTTATTATGGTATTAATAGAAAATACATTAAATGTTGATTTTGGGATGGAGACACTCTTACATAATTCATATTTTGTAAATGGGGGTGTCTTTGGAGCAATTATTATTATCATTGCACTTGAGTTTATTAACCATGTGATTAATGAAGAAAAGTTTTAAACTTTTGATTTCCTGACAAACAAAATAATGAAAAAATATTATATAATGAAACAGTTACTTATCTTAGTTAAATGGGTTTGTAGCTGTTTTTTTATGCTATAAACATTGAAAAATTTATGAAAGGGGGATATGAAAAATGTCGATGATGCGTATCGTTACTTTCATTTTTAATGTGTTTATCGTTGGTATGGTCGAGATGATGGTAGCAGGTATTATGAATTTAATGAGCCAAGATTTACATGTATCTGAAGCCGTCATTGGCCAACTTGTTACGTTATATGCTTTAACATTTGCCATTTGTGGACCGATTCTGGTTAAAGTGACGCAACGTTTTAAAGCTAAATCGGTATTACTTTGGACATTAGTAACTTTTATTATAGGGAATTTAATTATAGCAATAGCGCCTAATTTCACTATTTTAGTGATAGGACGTATTTTGTCATCTGCAGCAGCATCACTCATTATTGTTAAGGTACTTGCGTTGACTGCCATGTTAACTTCACCTAAGAATCGAGGTAAGATGATTGGTGTTGTCTATTCAGGATTTAGTGGTGCCAACGTGTTTGGTGTACCTATTGGAACATTAATAGGCGATTGGGTAGGTTGGCGTTTTACTTTTATATTTATTGTCGCTGTCAGTGTCATTGTAGGTATACTAATGATAATGTATTTACCTAAAGAACATGAATTGAGTCATGCAAATCATGCAGATGCTGACCATTCTAATCAGGTTACATCTAAAGTGTTACGTCCAGCTGAAGTAGCTAAATTTATTATAATTACATTTTTAATTTTAGTAGCGAACTCAGTCACATTTGTATATATTAATCCACTGATACTATCAAACGGACATGAAATGTCATTTGTATCACTAGCGCTATTAATTAATGGTGTTGCAGGTGTGATAGGTACATCATTGGGAGGTATCTTTGCAGATAAATGGACAAGTAAGCGTTGGTTAATTATCTCTATTACGATATTTATTGTTATGATGCTTGTTTTAAATTTCATATTATCCGGTACTATCATGCTATTAATTGGATTATTTGTTTGGAATATTATGCAATGGAGTACGAATCCAGCAGTACAGAGTGGTCTCATTGAACATGTTGAAGGAGATACAAGCCAGGTGATGAGTTGGAATATGTCTAG
Organism: Staphylococcus sp. 510; assembly: GCF_057219715.1. Classification (NCBI taxonomy): domain Bacteria; kingdom Bacillati; phylum Bacillota; class Bacilli; order Caryophanales; family Staphylococcaceae; genus Staphylococcus; species Staphylococcus sp. 510. The sequence continues at coordinate 35,506 of NZ_JBXVVK010000008.1, forward strand.
CTTAAACGCAGGGATCGGAATGGGTGGCATAATCGGTGGTTTAGTTGTATCACACCTATCAGTACATGCAGTGACTTACACAAGTGCATTGATTGGCTTTCTAGGATTAGTCGTTACCCTTACATTAAAGAATATTCACTTTGCTAAAAAAGAAGCATAATGAAAGGGAGTGGGACAGAAATAACATTTTCTTAAAATTGATTTCGTTGTCCCACTCCCTTTTTTATTCATAAATATGTGGTGTTGTATGACCCACTTGATATGGCAGCCATGGCATCCTACTAAATCTTGCAAAGTATGCAAGGTCGTGAATCATTTCCATACTTAATTCACGTTCGTGAGTCGTGACATCTAAACCATTAGCTTTTAAAATGTACAAATGACCGAACCAAAAGATCATATCTAAAATGTGATAAGCAGAGTGATAATTGGTACTGTTTGGTTGGTGCCATTGAAAGGAAGCTAGCCATCTGTTGGGATTATGACTGATGCTTTTCAAAAAATTATGTGCGGGTTGTTGAAATATATAGTCAGTGATACATTTAGATTGTTGTTGCGCACTAATGGCATCACTGACTTCTATTTCTACACCATTAAAAGCCATAGCTTTAACAAAGCGCTCAGGTGATAATTTTCGAGATTCATTTTTTATATAAATGTCACCTTCATGTTGCGTATAAGAAACAAAGATTGACTTTGAGAAATTGGGATTATCCATAGTCATTGATGATGTTTGAATAGGTGCATAAATTAATTCTAAACCTTTGGACTTACCACGAGAGGATTGGTCTAAATTCATGATATCCTTGATATTTTCTGTAGTTAACGATGTTATGGTTGAGTTAGGATATTGTTCCGCTATGATTTCACTAAATCTTTGCGCTTTTTCATGACCTATTTTCTGATTGTCTAAGCGCAATGTACCACTTAGTAACATCACTTTATGGAAATAGGGTTCTGTCTCTGGTAATTGCATCAAAGCCATGATACTCATACTCCCTGCAGATTGACCCATTAGTGTAATGTTATTAGGATCGCCACCGAAATCTTTAATATGTTGGTGTACCCATTTGATAGCATTGATTTGATCGGAGAGCCCATTATTACAATCATAATTTGATTTAAAAAAGGACCAATCTAAAAATCCCCAAGCGCCTAATCGATAGTTAAATGTGACAACAATCACATCTTCCTGTTTAACTACAGATTGAGGTTGATATAGTTCAGCGCTACCATGACCATTGACAAATCCGCCACCATAAAAATAGATGATGACAGGTCGGTGTTTATTCTGAGAGTGATGACGTCGCCATATATTTAAATATAGACAGTCTTCATCTTGTGTAAATTGATTGAAATGAAAGGAAACATCACTTGAGAAAAAATCTTCAAGTTGGTTATACGGTTGTGGGGGGATATGATTGATAAAGGTTGCGTCAATTGATTTAGGCAATGAAGTAATCAATTCAGAATGTTTAAATCGACCATGCATGAGATGGGCATAGCGAATACCAAGGAATGCGTCAATATCATTTTCATTACTATAAATACCTTTAACGATACGGTTATTTAAAGTTATGTTAACCACCATAGTCATTCGTCCTTTCAAAGTCATCTTTAATAACACTATATAATAAATGATTAAAGTCAGCTATATGTATAAAAAAACTGCTAACGATGTTTATAATCGTTAGCAGTTTTAATTTGATTTATGAGTTTAGTGTTCTTTGTTTTGGCGTTTTTCTTCTTTATCTTGTTGTTCTTGTCGTTTTTCAGCAATTTTTTCGCGCTTCTCACGACGTTTACGTTTCTTAAGTTTATCACCCATATTGCTATTCATTTTCTTAGCACGTCTGAAGTAGACACTTTCGAATGAACTAATTGCACCTAATTGATAGAAAATAAGGGCAACAATGATGATAACTAAGAAATCCCATGGATAATGTATCCAGTTTAAACCTTTGAATTCTTTACTACCAATAAATGATAGGAATGAAAGTACGACGAGATAAACAATAATCCATAAGCTTCCGCCGATTTGTTTTTTAGTGTTTTTCCAATTCATTTTATATTCATAGAAGAAGTAAATTGGTAAACCTAAAATGATGATTAATATAACTTCTGCTGTTGTTGGCCACATTGCCCAATAAATAGCTAGTGACGCAAGAACGAATGATAATGGGGCCATGAATTTTAAAATTTTAGCTCTAAATGGACGTGTCATCTTAGGACCCATTTTACGTAATGCAATAACTGTAGTTGGACCAGTTAGATAAGCAACTAATGTTGCAGTTGAAATAACTGCTGCTAACGTACCCCAGTCACGGAATAGTGTAACCATTACCATACTGATGATTGCGTTAAACACAATTGCAACACGAGGAATTTTATATTTTTCATTCATTTTACCTAAGAATTTAGGAATGTGCCCATTTTTTTCCATGGCGCGTAATACACGACCAGTTACAGCAACAAATGATACACCAGTACCAAATGGTGACACTACGGCTTCAATATAAAGTAAAATAGCTAACCAATTTAAACCTAATAAAATGGCCATGTCAGCAAATGGTGAGTTGAAGTTAATACCGCTCCAACCATGTTCATGAATCATTGACTGTGGCATAGAAGTGATGAATGTACTTTGTAACACGATATAAAGTACAGCACTAATTGTAAGTGAAATAGCAATACCACGCGCAATGTTCTTTTCAGGGCTTTTAATTTCTGATCCCATATTAATGATTGTTTGGAATGCATTAAATGAGAAAATAATACCTGACATTGTTGTTGCTGCGAAGATTGGTGCACTACCGTACGGCATGAATGTGCCAGTTGAGTGACCATAATTTCCTGTATCAAATCCTGAAACCATTAACATAATAATTGTTAATAATGGAACACCAAGTTTGAAGAAAGAAATTAAACTAGTAAATGAAGTTAATAATTTAACTGACCAGTAATTTAATAAAGAGAAGATAATAATAATAGCATAAACGGCGATTAAACCTGTTGTACTGATTGAACCATCTTTCATTAAACTACCCATCGGTTTAGCCCAATCCCAAGGCCAAGAACTCATATATTGAACAGCTGAAACTGCTTCAATAGGTATAATTGTTACGAGTGATACCCAGTTTGCCCAAGCGGCTATGAATCCGAGTAATGAACCATGTGTATATTGAGCATAGTTACTCATACCACCAGATTGTGGGAACATAGTTCCAATTTCAATGTAGTTATAGGCGATGGTTCCTATAACGACGAATCCAATAATCCAAGAAATGATAGCTGCTGGTCCTGCAATTGACGATGCTTCCCAAGCACCAAATAACCAGCCTGAACCAATTAATGACCCTAATCCGAGTAACACTAACTGGGGCAGATTAATCTTACTGTTATTCGATTCTGTTTCATTTTTATTTGCCATATTGACTCCTCATTCTTTTATATTCTGAAAATACTACGCCATTATTATACGCTAGTTAAAATATTAGTCAAATGTGTATATTGTAATTTTTATTTAAATGTATAAAATTAGTTTTTTTAATATTTTAGTTTATAATAGTGGATAAATGGCAGAATCAGTAGAAAGTAGGGCAATGACATGGTAGAGAAAAATAACAATTTGGAAGTAGAAAAATTTTTGAAAAAAGATAGCCAATGGAAAGAAGAATATAATTATTTAAGAGAACTTATAGTGGATTTTGACGAGTTGGACGAAGATTATAAATGGATGCACCCTTGTTACACGATTAATAATAAAAATGTGGTTCTTATTCATGGTTTTAAAACGTATGTAGCACTTTTATTCTTTAAAGGTGCACTTATTGAAGATTCTAAAAATACTTTAATTAGACAAACTAAAAATGTACAAGCTGCAAGACAGCTACGATTTACAACTTTAGAGGAAATTCAATCACGTAAAGCAGAAATTGTTGATTATGTGACACAAGCTATTGACATTGAAAAGTCTGGTAAACAAGTTGAATTAAAGAAAACAGAAGATTTTGAGGTGCCAGAGGAATTACAACAACAATTCGATGCGATGCCAGAATTAAAAAAAGCGTTCGATCAATTAACACCTGGAAGACAACGTCAATACTTGCATCATATTGGTGATGCCAAACGTGCAGATACCAGACAAAAAAGAGTGGACAAATATATTAATCACATCTTAGAAGGAAAAGGTATGCATGATAAATAGCAAGAGGGAGTGGACAGAAATAATAAAGAACCACTAATCATTTATGATGTAGTGGTTCTTACGCATTAGCCACAGCTAATGTGTACTTTAAACTAGGAATGCATGAGTGAAACTCATGCATAAGAAATACTAATTTCTAAAGAAATAGAATGACTTTACAGTCGACTACTGCCTAAATATGAATGTAACTTGAAATATATATTTCTGTCCCTCTTCTTATTTTTATGAGTGTTTAAGCATTTAATAAAGAGGATTAATGGAATCTCATTCCACCATCAACAATAATCGTTTGGCCAGTAATATAATCTGAATCTTTGCCAGCTAAGAAACTAACAACATTTGATACATCTTCAGGTTGTGAAAGTTTACCTAAGGCAATTTGATCAGTAAATTGTTTCCAACCCCAAGATTCAGGTTGTCCAGCTTCTTCAGCAGTTTTCTTAGCAATACCTTCCATCATTGGTGTTTGAACAATACCAGGCGCAAATGCATTTACTGTAATAGATTCATGTGCTAGATCACGTGCAGCAACTTGAGTTAAACCTCGCACAGCAAATTTACTACTACTATAAAGTGATAAGCCTGCATTACCTTCTACGCCAGCTTGAGACGTAGCATTAATAATTTTTCCGCCATGACCTAATTGTTTGAATTGTGCATGTGCGGCTTGAATGCCCCATAAAACACCTTTGACATTGACGCCATATACTTTGTCGAAGTCTTCTGGTGTAATAGAATCAATGGGTGTCATTGGTCCTAAACCAGCATTGCTCACTAAAACGTGAAAATCACCAAAATGTTCAACTGTTTGATTTAAAGCATTAAATACATCATCACGATTGGCTACGTCAGCTTTAATTGCTAAAACTTTTGAGTCATCTTGTGTTAAAGATTGTGCCGCTTGAATTGCGCCTTCTCCGTTGAAATCCACAATGGCTACTTTGAATCCATCATCAAATAAACGTTTAACGATTTGATACCCAATGCCTTGTGCACCACCTGTTACAACTGCTACTTTGCTTTCTTGACTCATATAAAACCCTTCTTTGTATATATTTTGATTACAAGGTCAACATAGCACAAAAAAGAAATAAAAAATTATAAATGTGTAACATAAAAGTATAATTCAATGTATTGTCAATATTTCTTAAAATAATTTTCATAATTCATAAGGTTATAAAATACTAAGCATATTTATCCTTTTATATAATTAATCAAATGTAAAAAGAACTATATAAAAATGTTAAGGGTGAATAGTTTAATTTTGTAAAAATGCAATAGGTTTACTAAAATTATATAGGGTATATATTTATATCGTTGTCGAATATGCGAGCAATTAAAAATCATGATGTGGTGGGAGCACAACATTTATGAAGCGTGATTCGCATTATTTGAGTTTATAATTTTTAAAAGCAAAGGCCTTCGTGCTCTTGTTCAACTAATATTTTTATTTTGTTAACAACTGCTCTGTGGGCCTTTTTAATTGTCATTGCATTAATTCGTCATTTTTACAATATGGAAGGGGAAAACAATCATGTTAAGCATTAAAAATTTAACCAAGATTTACTCTGGGAATAAAAAGGCAGTAGATAATTTAACGCTTGATATTGAATCAGGTGAATTTATCGCCTTTATTGGGACGAGTGGTAGTGGTAAAACCACTGCTTTAAGAATGATTAACCGAATGATTGAAGCCACAGATGGCCAAATTCAAATGAATGGCAAAGATGTACGTAATATGAACCCAGTTGAATTAAGAAGAAGTATTGGTTACGTCATTCAACAAATCGGTTTGATGCCTCATATGACTATTAGAGAAAATATTGTACTTGTACCAAAATTACTAAAATGGTCGAAAGAAAAGAAAGATCAAAAGGCGGAAGAACTCATTAAACTTGTAGACCTACCAGTAGAATATTTAGACCGTTATCCGGCAGAACTATCTGGTGGTCAACAGCAACGTATTGGTGTAGTAAGAGCCCTTGCTGCTGAACAAGATATTATCTTAATGGATGAACCATTTGGTGCACTTGATCCAATTACACGAGATACACTGCAAGATTTAGTGAAAGAACTTCAACAAAAATTAGGTAAAACATTTATTTTTGTGACACATGATATGGACGAAGCCATTAAATTGGCGGATAAAATCTGTATTATGTCGAAAGGTAAAGTTGTACAATTCGATACACCTGACAATATTTTAAGAAATCCTGCCAATGACTTTGTAAAAGACTTTATTGGTCAGAATCGATTGATTCAAGATAGACCAAATATGAAAACGGTTGAAGGCGCAATGATTAAACCGATCACAGTACACGCAGATGATTCACTTAACGATGCGGTCAATATCATGAGAGAGAAACGTGTAGATACAATATTTGTTGTAAATAATCATCACAAATTATTAGGATTTTTAGACATAGAGGATATCAATCAAGGACTCCGTGCAAGAAAAGAACTGATTGATACAATGCAGCGTGATATTTATAAAGTACATATCGATTCGAAATTACAAGACTCAGTGCGTACGATTTTAAAACGTAATGTTAGAAATATTCCAGTTGTTGATGATGACAATATCCTTATAGGTTTAATTACACGTGCTAACTTAGTTGATATCGTTTATGACTCTATTTGGGGTGAATCAAGTGACACACAGTTAGCGCAACCTTCTGACAAATCTGTTGAAAGTGATATAGCGAATTCAGAACATCAAGCTCATCAACAAGATGATGCTAGTGTTACAGAAGAGGCGAATAAGCATGAAACGGGAGATGAGCGATAATGAAAGCATTCTTGAATGAATATGGAAGTCAGCTCGTATCTAAGACGATTGAACATTTCTATATTTCTATCATTGCTTTACTGATTGCAATCGTCGTAGCCGTTCCGCTAGGTATCTTATTGTCTAGAACAACGAAAACGGCCAATGTGGTTCTAACCATTGCGGGTGTTTTACAAACTATTCCAACATTAGCAGTATTAGCCATTATGATACCTATCTTTGGCGTAGGAAAGACACCAGCGATCGTAGCGTTATTTATCTATGTGTTATTACCAATATTAAATAATACGGTACTCGGCGTGAAAAACATCGATAAAAACGTAATACAAGCTGGACAAAGTATGGGAATGACACAATTTCAATTAATGAAAGATGTTCAAATGCCATTAGCGTTACCTATGATTATTAGTGGTATACGCCTTTCAAGTGTATACGTTATTAGTTGGGCTACATTAGCGAGTTATGTCGGCGCAGGTGGTCTTGGTGATTTAGTATTTAACGGATTGAATTTATATCAACCACCAATGATTATTAGTGCAGCAATATTAGTTACGTTACTAGCGCTAATTGTCGACTTTTTACTATCATTAGTTGAAAAATGGGCAGTACCTAAAGGTTTAAAAGTATCTAGATAAGAAAAGGGAGGATTTATCAATATGAAGAAACATATCAAATATACAGTGATTCTTATTGCGTTGTCCCTCTTAGTATTATCTGGGTGTAGTTTGCCAGGTTTAGGGGACGGCAATTCAAAGAATGATGTAAAAATTACAACAACTGAGACGAGTGAAACTAAAATCATTGCTAATATGGAAAAATTAATGATTGAACATGAAACTAAAGGCAAAATTAAACCTACAATTATAGGTAACTTAGGTTCTAGTATTATTCAACATAACGCATTACAGCGCGGTGACGTTAATATGTCTGCGGTTAGATACACAGGTACCGAATTAACAAGTGTATTGAATGCCAAACCGACGAAAGATCCTAAAAAAGCCATGGCAGAATCACAAAGACTATTTAAGAAAAAATATGATCAAAAGTATTATGATTCATTAGGTTTTGCGAATACGTATGCGTTTATGGTGACAAAAGAAACAGCTAAGAAATATCACTTAGAAAAAGTATCAGACTTAGAAAAACATAAAGATGAATTACGATTAGGTATGGATACACAATGGATGAATAGAGCAGGCGATGGCTATCCAGCATTCGTTAAAGATTATGGATTCAAATTTGCCAGTGCACGACCAATGCAAATTGGACTAGTATATGATGCACTGAAAAATAAAAAATTAGATGTTGCTGTAGGATATTCTACTGATGGTCGTATTGCAGCATATGATTTAAAAATCTTAAAAGACGATCGTAAATTCTTCCCACCGTATGATGGTAGTCCACTAGCGACTGAAAAAGTGATTAAAGATAATCCGAAAATAGATACAGCCTTGAAAAAGTTAGAAGGTAAAGTGTCAACTAAAGAAATGCAGAAATTAAATTACGAAGCAGATGGTAAAGGTAAAGAACCAGCTATCATTGCTGAAGAATACTTGAAAAAACATAACTATTTCGAAAACGACAAAAATAGTAAGAAAGGTGGTCAATAATCATGAAAGGTAATTTATTCCAATCTATTATTGAATATTACTCATTAAACTTTGGCTACCTAATGGAATTATTTTTTAAACATTTACTTATGTCAGTATATGGTGTGCTCTTTGCATGTATCATTGGGATACCGATTGGCATTGTCATTGCACGATATAAAAAATTAGCATGGCCAATCATCACGATTGCTAATATCATTCAAACTGTTCCAGCTATTGCCATGTTAGCCATTTTAATGTTAGCGATGGGACTTGGCCCAACGACAGTAGTTGTTACTGTATTCTTATATTCATTATTACCAATTATTAAGAATACGTACACGGGCATTGTAGATGTAGATGAGAATATTAAAGATGCTGGTAAAGGCATGGGTATGACGAGAAACCAAGTTTTACGTATGATTGAATTACCACTATCTCTTTCAGTCATCATTGGTGGTATACGTATTGCGCTCGTTGTAGCAATTGGAATTGTGGCAATTGGTTCATTTATCGGTGCGCCAACGCTTGGTGATATTATCATCCGAGGTACCAATTCAACAGACGGTACAACTTTTATACTTGCAGGGGCAATCCCTATTGCATTAATAGCCATTTTAATTGATTTAGGTTTAAGATTTTTAGAAAAACGATTAGATCCTACACGTAAAAATAAAAAGAAATTTGAACATCAACCACAACAAATCAAATAAAATATAAAAAAGAGGTCTGAACTATGATTTTTGTTCAGGCCTCTTATCTTATATTAAATGATTTAACCTAATAAAATAGGTGCTAATATTGGGACAATTGCGACGACGATGACACCGACGATAACAACGGCAATACTACCCATTGATTCCTCAGTTTCACCTAAATCTTTTGCGGCTGCAACACCTAGTGTATGACCACTAGAACCTAACGCTAAACCACGTGCAATTGGATTGGTAATTTTAAACCATTGTACGATTTTAGTACCAAGTGCAGAGATAACTACAGCATTAAGTATAACAGCTAATGATGTTAACTCTTTGACACCACCGATACCTTCAGAAACTGGTAAGGCAATCGCTGTTGTAGCAGCTTGAGGTAACATAGATGCAACAATTTGATTACCAAATTGGAATAATGAAGCAACTAAGTAAATTAATATTAAGGCTACAACTGTACCTAATGCGATACCACCGAATATTTGTAACCAATATTTTTTTAATACATCACGTTTTTTATATAAAGGTATAGCAAAACTGATTGTCGCTGGCTCTAAGAAGAAGTATATGATGTCGCCACCGATTTTATAACTTTGATAGCTAATACCTGTTAATTTTAAGAAAACAATACCTACAACCATACTTACAAATAAAGGTGCAAGTAAGAAAAAGCCATTTGTTTTTTTATAGAAATATGTAGCTATAACAAATGGGATTAATGATAGTAAAATACCGAAATAGGGTGTATTAATACCTAAATAGTCCGCCATGATTAACCTCCTATACGACTAGTTTCTTCATTTTTCTCTTTACTTGGGAATAGTGATTTAGTCACAAGTAATTGAGATGCATAACCAGTACAAACTAATAAGAAAATAGTTGAAATAATAATAAGTAAGATAATCAGTATTGGACTTTTACTTAAAATCGGTAATGAATTGATAACTGAAATCCCAGCTGGTACGAATAAGAAACTGATGTTATTCGTTAAAGCAGTTCCTACGGATTCAACTTGTTCCAATTTAACAATGCCAGTACATAAAGCTATAAATAATAAAACTAAACCGATTACTGAAGCGGGCATTGGGATAGGCATGATTGCTTCAATGATTTTGGAAATAAATAAAATAACTGCAAGTGTTAAAGCCTGTTGGAAGAAATGATACACTCTTCCAGATGTATGTTGAACTCGTTCACTTTGAGAAGGTGAGTTAGCCATAACATACATTCCTCCTGTTCTATTTGTGTAAAATGATTTGGTAAGAACGTTTGGATTTTTCAAAAATACGACTCACTTACTCATTTAAAACAAAAAAAGCGACTGACTTGTTATTAGGTTTTAAAAAAATAAATAATGCTTAAATTGCAAATTTCAAACGAATCTTTTGTGAAGTAATTCACAAGTGATTATACAATATATTTCATATTATTTTGCATATTGAATTCGTCATTTCAGTGACAATTTTCAAAATAATTAATAGGGATCATCGTTATCAATTTAACAAATCCTCGTATTATCAAATCGAAAACGCTTACCTATTTTTAACGATAATACTATCATTTGTATAGTTCAAGACGTTATGGAAAAATAAAAGTAATTGGTGTAAAATATAGATTTATATATACAAATATTCTAAATATTAAAAGAAATTAAAGGGTAAAGGTAAAGAAGTATTAAATCGATTTAAAAGTACAGATTAAAATTTAGACAAATAGAAGGATAGCAATTGTTAGTAAATCAAAGGTTGTAGTTTTCAGTCGATTTAAAACCAAGTAAGTAAAAGTTGGAAAGTGTTTTTGTAGGAGGAATTGATATTTTATGAACAAAGCTTCAAGAGAATTTGAAGGAGATAATAGGCTCCTTCTAGGTATCATTTTAGGTGTGATCACCTTTTGGTTATTTGCACAATCACTTGTGAATTTAGTTGTACCTTTGCAATCTACATATCAAAGTGATATCGGGACGATTAACATCGCAGTCAGTCTTACCGCTTTAATGTCAGGATTATTTATTGTAGGTGCCGGTGACTTTGCAGATAAATTTGGTCGTGTGAAAGTCACATACATAGGACTGGTATTAAATATTATTGGTTCTTTGTTAATCATTATCACACCATTAACACCGTTTTTAATTGCTGGAAGAATATTTCAAGGATTGTCTGCTGCGTGTATTATGCCAGCAACATTAGCCATTATTAATCAATATTATATAGGTACAGCGAGACAAAGAGCGCTAAGTTATTGGTCAATTGGATCATGGGGTGGTAGTGGTATTTGTACACTCTTTGGTGGCTTAATGTCAACGCACTTTGGTTGGAGAACCATCTTCATCGTTTCTATTGTATTAACATTATTATCAATGTATTTAATTAAACATACACCTGAAACAAAAGCTGAACCAATTATTACTGAAAATGGTGAGAAAAAGAAATTCGATATTGTTGGCTTAATGATCTTGATTATTTGTATGTTAAGTATCAACGTGATTATTACGCAAACATCTAAACTAGGATTATTCTCACCCATTATTTTAAGTCTCATCGTGGTATTCATTGTTTCACTTATCGGCTTTATTATGTATGAAAATAAAATTAAATATCCTTTAGTAGATTTTAGTTTGTTTTCAAATAAAGGATATAGTGGTGCAACGGTTTCAAACTTTATGTTGAACGGTGTTGCAGGTGGGACACTCATTGTTGTTAATACCTACTACCAACAACAATTAGATTTTAATGAATCACAAACAGGTATGATTTCATTAACTTATTTGATAGCAGTATTAATTATGATTCGTGTAGGTGAAAAGATACTACAAGCACTTGGTCCGAAACGTCCGCTATTAATGGGTAGCGGTATTACTGCACTTGGTTTAATATTATTGTCTTTAACGTTTTTACCAGAACCTTGGTACATTACATCTAGTGTTATTGGTTATTTATTGTTTGGTACTGGTTTAGGTATCTATGCTACACCATCTACGGATACAGCTGTAGCACAAGCACCTGACGAAAAAGTGGGTGTTGCTTCAGGTGTTTATAAAATGGCATCATCTTTAGGTAATGCATTTGGTGTCGCTATTTCTGGAACGATATATGGTGTGTTTGCATCACAAATGAATATGGAGTTGGGTGGTTTTATGGGTGTAATCTTAAACGCGGTCATTGCCATCATTGCATTCTTCGCCATTTTATTATTAGTTCCAAAGAAAGCAAGAAATTTATAATTACTAGTGAAAGGTCGAAACGAAAAAGTTTCGGCCTTTTTTATAGCATTAATTTTAAATGTTAGAAAATTACGAAAATTAAGTTATGTTCATTGACGATGTTAGTCTTAAATAGTATTTTAAAGGTAACTTTACCGAGGAATGAGGGATTGGAATGAAGATAGCTATTGCAGGTTCAGGTGCATTAGGAAGTGGATTTGGTGCTAAATTATTCCAAAATGGATATGATGTAACGCTAATAGACAGTTGGGAATCGCATGTTAAGGCAATTCAAACGAATGGATTACACATAGATATTAATGGTGAACATTGTCATTTAGAAATACCAATGTATGATTCTAGAGAAATACCTGAAGATGTATTATATGATGTTGTATTTTTATTTCCTAAATCAATGCAACTTAAAGAGGTGTTAGATTATATACAACCACATATAACTCAATCAACTATCGTAGTATGTACGATGAATGGTCTAAAACATGAGCGTTTGATTGAGCAATATGTCGAATTACCACAAATTGTGAGAGGTGTGACAACATGGACTGCAGGAATTGAAAGTCCTGGTTGTACGCATCTAATGGGTAGTGGACCGGTTGAGGTAGGTGCATTGGTCACAGATGGTACTGCTAATGTAAAAACAGTCGTAGACATTTTGAATCGAGCAGAGCTAAATGGTGTATTGAGTAATGATTTACATCAATCTATATGGAAGAAAATTTGTGTGAATGGGACAGCCAATGCATTATGTACGATTTTAGAGTGTAATTTAGCAACATTAAATCAAAGCGATGATGCTAAAAATCTTATTTATAAAATAACCCAGGAAATTGTGCATGTAGCAACGATTGATGATGTGCATCTGAATTTAGATGAAGTGTTTGAGTACCTCATCGACTTAAATGATAAAGTAGGTCCACATTATCCTTCGATGTACCAAGATTTAATTAATAATCATCGTAAAACTGAAATTGACTATATCAATGGTGCGGTTGCTCGCTTAGGCGCGGAACATCATATTGACGCACCAGTCAATCATTTCGTAGCTAATATGATTCATGCTAAAGAACAACAATTAGATGCACAATAAATATAAGAAACCTTTTATTAAGCTTATAAGCAAAACCCACGAATTGCTTATAAGCTTTTTTAAACTGAAAAATGACGTGCGACATTCTAATATTTGAGGTGAGTATATGATTGTTAATGAACTAGAAAAAGCAGTCGTCAAACAATATATGAATTTGCTATTATTAGCAGATCCAGAAAAACAGGCAATAGAACAATATATTAATCAATGTCATGTCTATTTACTAAGTGATGAACATCAATCCCAATCCCTAGCTATAGCAGCAGTAGAAACATTATCTGATACGGAGGTAGAGTTGAAGAACATAGCCGTTCATCCTTTATATCGCAGAAAAGGACTGGGTACTTACCTAATGACATGGCTTTTTGCTAAGTATCAAAACATGACGATGTATGTTGGTACTAGTGACACTGAAAGCACGCTCAAATTTTATTATCGATTAGGATTTAAAAACTATGATATTAGACAAAACTTCTTTATTAGCCAATATGAACAGCCTATTTATGATAACGGAAAATTACTCATAGATATGAAAATACTCAAAAAGGATTTATAAAATGTGTCTTATGCTAATTTGAAAGGGTAATGATAAAAGGAAAGATAAGTTTAAGGAGATGTTTGTATGTCTGTATCATACAAGAAAGTGATTATGACTGGTTTGGTTGGTGGCTTCTTAGGTGGCGCCGTTAAAATGGGGTGGGAAGCATTATTGCCACCTAGAACGCCAGAATGTGATGAAGAACCACCACCAATGACGATGCTTAATCAATTAGGTTTACCTGAAAATGTTAAACATGCGCGTTATCATTATAATGGTAATAAGATTCCACTCACAATTATGGGTGTTCATTATGGATTTTCTATAGCAAATGCATTCGGTTATGCACTACTTGCAGAAAAATTTCCGCAAGTAAAAGTATTAAGAGGAAGTGCTTTTGGTGTCTTAGTAAATATTGCCTTTCATGAATACTTACTTCCTCATTTAGCATTAACACCTAAAGTAGAAGATTTACCTAAAGAAGAAAGATTTTCAGAATTACTTGGGCATATTATTTGGATGAATACGATAGATTTTGTACACTCGTCTAGCAAGTAAATAATTCCCCATATATAAATAGAGAAAAGGTGAGATAATGAGTAAAATATTTGTAACTGGTGCAACTGGTTTAATCGGCACCAAATTAACAAAAAGATTATTAGAAGAAGGTCACGATGTAGCTGGCTTTACAACATCTGAAAATGGTAAAAATAAATTAGAATCAGCTAATGTAAAAGCATATATCGGAGATATTTTAAAATACGATACGATTGAAGCAGCTATTGCAGATTTCCAACCAGAAATCATTATTAATCAAATTACAGATTTAAAAAATGTAGATATGGCAGCAAATACTAAAGTACGTGTCGAAGGTTCTAAAAACTTAATCGATGCAGCTCAAAAATACAATGTTAAAAAAGTCATCGCACAAAGTATTGGCTTTATGTACGAAGCAGGGGAAGGCCTTGCTACAGAAGAAACACCATTAGATTTAGATTCAAGTGGTGACCGTAAAGTAACGGTTGATGGTGTTATTGGACTTGAAGAAGAAACATCTCGTATGGATGAATATGTTGTATTAAGATTTGGTTGGTTATACGGACCTGGTACTTGGTACGGCAAAGATGGTATGATTTACAATCAATTTGTAGACGGTAAGGTTACATTATCAGATGGCGTTACATCATTTATACATCTAGATGATGCAGTCGAAACGTCAATTCAAGCTTTAAACTTTGATAATGGTATTTATAATGTAGCAGATGACGAGCCTGTTAAAGGTTCAGATTTTGCAGAATGGTATAAACAACAATTAAATGTTGATCCAGAAATAAATATTCAACCTGCACAACCATTTGAACGTGGTATTACTAACGATAAGTTCAAAGCACAAGGTGGTCAATTAATTTATTCAACTTGGAAAGATGGTATGAACCCAATTAAATAGCGTATATGAAAAAGCACGACTTAGCCTAATGGTTTAAGTCGTGCTTTTTACTATGAATGAGTTTTAACGTTGTTCTTTATGTTGCTCTAGTGATTGTCTTAGTTGTTGGGCTTCTGATCGGCCAACTTTGGCATAGTGTCGATGTGCAAAATGCATTTGGATGATTAGAAATGCGGCGCTAACCGACCAATAAAGGCCTAAAGCTGAAGCGGAATGTAAAGATGCATAAGTGATGAAGATAGGTGATAAAATCATCATGACATAATACGTTTTACGTTCATCTTTAGGATAATGAATTGAATTCACTAAAGGTTGAATAAAATACATGAGTGCTGCTATTAGCGTCATCATAATATTCGGTTCGGTTAAATTAAACCATAAAAAACGTGGATATTTTGTAATACCATCACTACTTGGATATTTTAAACTCATATATAAACCCATAAGGATAGGTATTTGTATGATGACAGGTAAACAACCGATGATATTTTTAAATGGATTGATACCATATTGCTTATATTTATTCATCAATAGTTGATTTGCTGCGTTTCGTTCCTCTTGAGAATCTGCTTCTTTAATCTTCTCTCTAATTTTATCAATTTGTGGTTGAACGACTTTCGTTTTTTCGCGCATAATATGCATATTTTTTACTTGAATAAGCATAAATGGTAATAAAATAAAACGTACAATTAAGACAATAGCTATTATAGCTAATCCGTAGTTATCATTAAACAATCGGCCAAATAAATGTAATAACCGATCCATAGGTTGCACAAATGTATTATAAAATAATCCTGTACGATTATCAGATTTTGAATAATCACATCCTGATAAACATAAAACAGTGATTAGTAATAGAGAAATTCGTTTGGCCATTATTGACTTCCTTTTCATATGAAATATCTTTGTTTTAAGGTATGAAATCAATCATCACATACAATTTTAATCTAATATAACAAACTTAGTACATAGTTATGACACTTATTCTTAACTGTTTATTTTTTTAACGTAACCGTTAGTTAGAATGAAGTGTGCGTTTCTGACTTAAAATGATGATTACAAGTAATATGGTAATTAAGATGATACAACTATAAAAGCTAAATAAAGCCCATTTAGCATGTGATGGTAACCAGGTCATTACAAATGACCAACTATTATTGCCTAAGACGAAGTATGGTAATAAATACATAGCGACACTAATTAAAACAAATGCTACCATGACCAAAATAAAGGCATATAGTGAAGCTTTGCTTCTTTGTACCTTATATTTACCGTGTTTGATGGCAAATAAGCGACGTAAGATAAAGTAGAGACTGATAACAACGCCTATCATAGAAATGATAGAGATAATCACGTTTATATTGTGAGCTTGATCAATTTTGGTCTCGATTGTCGTATAGTGTTTGTGGTTCATGACTTGAGCATTTAAATGGTCTGCGAGTTGCGTCACTTTATTAGAATTCATATTTGCTAATACGACGATACCATAAGATTTCTTCGGATTGAGCAATATAACAGAGGAATAGTTATCAAGTGTTCCTGTATGATATATATAATCTGCGTGAGCATTAGTAAACCATCCAGCAGCATAACCATTAGCATCATCTTCACCCTGTGATTCATTAATTGTTTTTTGAGATGCTTTAACAATATCTTTTGTTTTAGATGATGGTGCTAATTGCATTTTAACCCAGTGCTCTAAATCTCTCGTATTAGACATTAAAAAGGCTGAAGGTGTATCTCCAATATTAAATGAAGGTGCACTTTTTTTAATTGCGCCACCTGATTGTTCATAACCAACGGCTTCGTGCTTATTTTTAGAGTTGGTCTTTTTAAATGTTGTGTGTTCCATATCTAGTGGCTCTAAAATATGATCTTTGATATACGTGTTATAAGATTCTTTAGATACGTTTTGGATAATGAGACCTAATATATCGTAATTCATATTGGAATATTCAAATGTGTCTCCAGGTTTATGATTCAGTTCCTTGCCTTTGATACTTTGAACTAAATTTTTAATAGAGTCGCCGTATACTTCAGTTTGATCCTCGCTTGTAATATCTGCGGGTATAACACTTTTCTGACCAAGTAATTGTTTAATCGTGATATCTTGTTTTTTATCATCATATTTCATGTAAAAGCCTGGAATGTATTTAGATATATGATCATTAAGGCTTAGTTTGCCATTTTTAGCTAATTCTAAAATGGCATATCCTGTAAATGCTTTAGTATTTGATGCAATTTCGTATCTTGTTGTAGGCTTTGCTTTAATTTTCTTCTCGACATTTGCATAACCATAACCTTTATTTAAAAAGACTTTGTTATCTTTTATGATTAATATCGAAGCGCCAGGTATATCGCCAGATTTCATATCTGATTTCACGATTGTGTCGATATAATTCTGTGAAGATTGAGTGAGTAATGTTTCATTTTTATTATATGCCCAAAAATGTTTCGTAATGATCACAGCAATGAGTATGGCAATTACCATTATGATAGTGATAATAAATGGTTTCTTTTTCATGATTCTAATCCTCTAATATTTAATAATGTGTCGTTGTTAATTGTGTGTAATTTATTATAGCAGTTTTCGAAATATTTTAGCGAATTAAAGGATTTATTTTATGAATAATAAATGATTAGAAAGAGAAATGAATAAAAAGTGTTATAATACTCTAAAAGAGTGATTAGTTAGTAAAAAGATATGGTGTTAATATATACAATTTTGAATGTTGGGAGTATAGTTTATCCATCAACATACAAAGAGGTAGTAGTGTTATGTTTAATCAAATTAAAAGACTTTTAATTGGGCGTCCCAAAAAGAATAGGGACTTGAAAAACGAAAAAATTACTAAATTTAAAGCGTTAGCAATTTTATCTTCAGATGCATTATCCTCAGTAGCTTATGGTCCAGAACAGATATTAATTACATTATCTGTTGTAGGTGCAGTTGCGTCTTGGTATACATTACCTATTGCTGCAGGCGTTCTGATTTTATTAGCTGCACTTATATTATCATATCGCCAAGTGATATATGCTTACCCTAAAGGAGGCGGGGCATATATGGTATCGAAAACGAACTTAGGAGAGAAGTGGGGACTTCTTGCTGGTGGTTCGTTATTGGTCGATTATATTTTAACCGTTGCAGTTAGTATATCCTCCGGTGCAGATGCGTTTGTAGCTGCATTTCCAAATTTATATGATTACAAAGTACTCA
This sequence comes from Staphylococcus sp. 510, assembly GCF_057219715.1. NCBI lineage: Bacteria > Bacillati > Bacillota > Bacilli > Caryophanales > Staphylococcaceae > Staphylococcus > Staphylococcus sp. 510. The sequence goes on from NZ_JBXVVK010000008.1 coordinate 54,312, forward strand.
TAGCATGCTTATTAGTATTAGTCATTTTGATATTAAATTTAAGAGGTCTAACTGAATCGGCAACTGTGTTATCTTATCCAGTGTACTTATTCATCATTGGATTGGTTGCATTAATTGTAGTGGGAACATGGCGTGTTGCAACTGGTGACATTCAACCACATATGCAATCTTCAGTAGGGACAGCAGTACACGGTGTGACACTCTTTTTACTATTAAAAGCATTTTCTTCAGGGGCTTCTTCTTTAACAGGGGTAGAGGCTATATCCAATGCGGTGACTAACTTTAAAGACCCGGCACCTAAAAATGCAGTAAAAACGTTAGTCACAATGGGTAGTATTTTAGCATTTCTATTAGTAGGTATTGTAGGATTGGCTTATGTATATGGCATTATGCCACAGACTGAGACTACGGTTCTATCACAGTTAGCAACACAAATCTTTGGTGACAACGTTGCATTCTATTTTGTACAAGCTACAACAGTATTGATATTAGTATTAGCAGCAAATACTGGTTTTACAGCATTTCCAATGTTAGCGGCATCTATGTCTAAAGATAAATACATGCCTAGAATGTTTACGGTTAGAGGTGACAGATTAGGTTATTCTAACTCAATTCTTGTGTTAGGTATTTTTGCGATTATATTAATTATCTTGTTTAAAGGTAAAACTGAAAATTTAATACCATTATATGCAGTAGGTGTTTTCATTCCATTTACTTTAGCGCAATTTGGTATGGTATTAAAATGGTATAGAGAACGACCAAAAGGTTGGCAGGCTAAATTAGCAGTAAATACATTAGGTGGTACGATTACATTTGTGGTATTTATGATATTCTTGATTACTAAATTCAGTCATGTTTGGCCAATTTTATTATTCTTACCATTCTTTGTATCTGTATTTGTAAGAATTAAAATTCATTATCGTAATGTTGCAGAGCAATTACGTTCTGATTTAGACGTGCATGACGTACCAGTAGTAGATCGTAGTTTAGCTATTGTACCGATTATGAGTATTACGACTGTCGTTGATAAATCAATTTATTATGCACAGATGTTAGCGAATAATGACGTGATTGCAGTGCACGTATCATTTGGTGATGAAGACGAAAAAGGATTCCAAGAAAAATGGAAGCAACACTTTCCTGATGTAAGACTCATTATTTTACATTCAGAATATAGAAGTATTATCAGACCGATATCACGATTTATTGATAAAATTCATCGCAAAGCCGAAGATCAAAATTATTTAATCACGGTGGTTGTTCCAGAATTTATTCCTAAGAAGCCTTGGCATCATTTATTACACAACCAAACAAGTTTACGATTAAAAATGCATTTAATTTATCAAAAGAACGTGATACTATGTACTATTCCATTTAAACTTAAAAAATAAATTGAAAAGCCGTCGCACTCATTAAAGATAGATGAGTGTGACGGCTTTTTAGTTTAAGGTATATAACTAATATTTTTCTGCAAATACAATTTCATTGTAGTTGATATTTTCACGTAATTGACTTGCTACTTTAGGCGATAGTTGATTACGTTTAATTAAAGCATCTAAATATTCACGTTCAGCGTAAATGGCTTGAAGGTGGATATTTTGCTGCGCTTCAGTTGTTAATTCTTTAGCATTTTGATTTGATTTATCTTTATTTCTATTACCTTTACGTCGGTTACGTAAGGCACGAGATAAGTTGTGATATTGATCAATGACTAAACTTACTTCTAATACGTTTGAAGGATTCTGCTCTTTTTGCATACGTAAAATAATGTGGTGATTAACGATACGTAAAATTTGTTGCACCTTTTTCAAATCATTTTGATAAACTTTTAACATTTCTGCACGGTCAAGTTGTGCTTCTTCAGTTTGGTTTGATTTGCTAGTTGATACATGATCTTTATAAGCATGTTCCTTTTTAAATCGATCATACTCTTGTTTGCGTAAATTCTTTCTTGCTTTGAAACGAAGGTAGAACATTCTAAAGAAGCGGGAAATTTTCTTTACAAATGAAGCTTCTTTATACGAATTAGTAAGTTCTTTAACATTTCTATAGTTATTCAACTCTTGCGAATTGATCTTACCTTTATTGATAAGTCTTTCTAATGTAGCTGTTTCTTCTTCTTCAGCAATTTCTGCTAAACGATGTAATTCTTTAGTATTTTGATTATCTGGCTCTGCATTAATTAAGAATGACATTTCCCCGTAATATTGTGTCAAAACAGGTCTATAATCAATGTCTTTATTCTTTTCAGATAGTTCTTTAAGACGAGTTATAACTGCTTGCATAATGAAAATTTTTGCTGATTGATAGGTCATACCTTCGTCATCTGTTAATTGTTCAGATTCAGTAATAAAAGGTAATACCACTTGTGCCAATATTAAACTGATGAGTACCATCAATGAAGCTATAAATAATAAATCATTACGATACTCGAAGGTTTGGTGATTATTGATAATCGTTGGCAATGTTAAAGCCATTGATAAAGAAATCGTTCCGTGTATACCACACATAGTCATAATAAATGCATAACGTATACGACTTGGTGGCTGTTCTTCTGCAATATCCGTGTCTTCCAAATAACGTTGTAAGTGATTTGGATAATAGAAATCTTTGTATAATAAGAACACCCAGATAAATCGAACAACATAAATAGCTAATGCAATGAGCAAACTAATTAATATTAAGAATTTAATATTATCTGGTTCCACTTTGATGATTTGGATGACCACTTCAGGAACGATGAACCCTAATACTACGAATACGAATCCGTTTAAGGCATAACTCAACGTATTCCAAATTTGTGAGAAGCTCATTTGAAGTTCAGTCTGTGCACGAATGAGTCGGTCGCGCTCCCAACCATGAATAAGACCTGCAACAACTACTGCGATAATGCCAGATGCATGGAACAACTCTGCAATAAAGTAAACAGCAAATGGAGTGAGTAATTGAATGAAAGTTAACGTATTATTATCTTTCATACCTTTATTAGCAGTCAGATAAATACGTAATCTGACAACAACTGAGCCTACAATAATTCCAATTAAAATACCAATAATCGTAGATACGATAAATTGCTCTATCGCATTTACAGCTGAAAATGCACCTGTAACTAAAGCTGTAACGGCAATTTTAAATGAAATAATACCGGCAGCATCATTTAAAAGGGATTCACCTTCAAGAATGGACATGGATCCTTTAGGTAAAATCTTCCCTTTTGTGATTGCAGATACTGCAACAGCATCTGTTGGGCATAGAATTGCTGCAATAGCAAAGGCAGCTGGCATTGGTAAATCAGGCCAGATCCAGTGAATAAAGAAACCTACACCAATAACAGTAGTAAATACTAAAGCCATAGCCATTAGAATAATTGGTTTTTTATATTCAAGTAATTTGGTCCTTGAAACATGCGTACCTTCGACGAATAGTAAAGGTGCAATGACTGCCATCATGAAGACCTCAGAATCGAAATCAAAATGTATGGGAATCGGTAAGGTGAAGATAGCTACACCTAGCGCGATTTGTATAAAAGCTGTAGGGATTTTAGGGAATCGATTATGTATAATCGAACTAATCACTACTGCAATTATAAATATAATAAAAGCTTCTAATAATTCCATAGAAATCTCCTTGTGAGAATGATATATATTATTCTACCTTATATTTTCATATTTACAATTTAAACAAATTAGACAAAAAAAGGTATAATCGACAAGTTCGATTATACCTTATAATAATATAATTATTATGTGTTTTCTACGTGTTTTTGATCAGATAAACGTTGTTTATCAGCTAGGTCTTTAGCATTATTTTTATACTTTTTATAATAGAAGTATAAGAAGATGAACCAGAATGGTGAAATAAAGATAGCGGCTCTAGTATCATCACTAAAGAATAATAATATGAATACAAATACAAAGAATGCTAATACAACGTATGCTGTAGCTTGTCCTCCAATCAATTTAAACTTATTATCTTTATGTTCTTGAGGATTCTTTTTAACATAAATGATATAAGACACAATAATCATTGCCCATACAACTAAGAACAATACTGTAGATAGCGTAGTGACATATATAAATAATTGAATGGCATCCGGAAAGATAAAGTTAAGTAATGCTGCAACTAATAAAGTAAATGATGACACAAACATTGATAGGTAAGGGACACCATTTGAATTAGTTTTACTTAACACTTTTGGCCCTAGACCTTGTTTAGATAAGCCGAATAAAATACGACTGTTTGAATAAATCCCACTATTTGTCGCAGAAGCAGCAGCTGTTAATACCACGAAGTTAACGATACCAGCGGCAAATGGGATACCAATCAATGTAAACAACTTCACGAATGGACTGCTATCAGGATCTATACCATTCCATGGAATGACAGACATGATAACGAGTAGCCCACCAATATAGAATAATAAAATACGAATAGGCACATTATTAATTGCTTTAGGAATCGTTTTCTGAGGATCTTTTGTTTCCCCAGCTGTAACCCCAATTAATTCTATACCTATGAATGAGTACACAGCAATTTGGAATGACATTAAGAACCCAAATGCACCATGTGGGAACATACCACCATGTTTAACGAGGTTAGTAAATGATGCATGCCCGTAATGTGTTTTAAAAGAAAAGAATATCAATACTAAACCTACAATAACCATCGCAACAATTGTGACTACTTTAATAATTGAGAACCAAAACTCTAACTCTCCAAATAGTCTTGCACCTAGTAAGTTAAACGAAATTAAAATTAATACAATGAATAACACTGTTAACCAGTGTGGGACTTGTGGATACCAAAAAGCGAAATATTGTCCCATTGCTGTTAAGTCAGACATACTTGAAACAATCCAACAAATCCAATATGTCCAACCTATCACGAAACCGCCAAAAGGTCCGATGTATTCATTGGCTATATCAACAAATGAATTGAATTTCGTATTACTTAATAATAATTCCCCTAAAGCACGCATAAAAGCAAAAAGTATCATTCCGATAATCATATATGTGAATAACAGTGAAGGTCCTGTAAGTGAAATCGTCTGTCCAGAACCTAAGAATAGCCCCGTACCAATTGCACCCCCAATTGCAATTAATTGGATATGTCTGTTATTCAACTCTCTATGTAGTTGTCTTGCCATAATCTTCCTCCTCAGGAAAGCAAAATAAACATTTTTTGTGAAAGCGTTTTCTTTTTATTGATACTATAGAAATAGTTGTAATAAAGCAATTAATTTTCAAAATATAAGTAAATACATTTATTAGGCTTTGTATGATAAATATTACTTATGACTTTTTTGAATAATCACATAATTCTGTTAAATAGGGGTGCTTTCAATAGTAATTAATTTCGAAAACATAACTATTATAAAGATAAAAGAATAATTTTTGAAATGATATGGTGATAATGATTATCAATCATAATTTTTTGAATTGAAAAAGAGATGTGTAATAATGATTAGCAATGATAAATGATACGTGAAGAAGGAATGTAAAATGAAAATAGGGGCGATTTCTGATTTACATATCGATCGACATCCCAAATTAAATGCACAACATTATTTGGATACTTTAGTTGATGTGGTAATCAAAAGAGAGATAGAATTACTCGTCATTGCGGGTGACATTTCAAATGATTATCGACAAGTGATTCAATTTATCAATGACTTAAAAGAAAAGTTAAATATACCTATATTATTTGTACCTGGGAATCATGATTTATGGTCTGATGGTACAGATAAAAGTTCACAAGAAATTTTCGACATTTATACACAACAAGATGCATGTTTGATTAAACAACCTTATATTATTGACGATGAATGGGCTATTGTGGGGCACACAGGATGGTATGATTACGCCTTTGCTAATGGCAAATTTTCATTAGAAAAATTAGAACGAGGTAAACATTATGGTGCAACATGGCAAGATAAAGTGAGAATGGATTGTGATATGACAGATAAGGCACTATCGTTACAAGCGGCGCAACAAGTGGAAGCGGATATAGAACGAGTTGGAACACGCAAGATGATTTTAGTCACACATATTGTTACGCATCCAGCTTTCGTAGTGCCAACACCACATCGTATTTTTGATTTCTTTAATGCTTATATTGGAACCAAAGATTTCAATTATATATATGATAGCTATAACATTCAATACAGTATTATGGGTCACGTTCATTTCAGAAAAACTTTGACGGAGAAAAGTGTACACTATCTATGCCCATGTCTAGGATATCAAAGACAATGGCGTACAGATAATATTTCTCAGGAAATAAACCATGCACTTATGGACTTTACAATTTAAAAATCGCTAACACTCATAATAATAGCGAGTGTTAGCGATAATTTTTGATATCAGTTATTCAGGATTAACGTATAAACACATGCGCCCTGGGGCATTAAAACTGCGTTCCATTTTAGATTTCTTAATTTTAATGATTTGTTTTTGATTAAGGAAGATAGCTGGGAAAATAATACCTTTCTTTATATGACTCCATAGTGGGTCTATATAATAATAGTGTTGATCATCATAGCCAATTAGTAATGTGACATGGATATTCGAAACAAGACGAATTTTACGACCATCAAATTTGAAGCTACGACGCATTGGTCGAGCACCTAAACTCGTATGATAAATCACAATAGGTTGTTGTTTATCAATGATCTTTTCTAATTCAGCCAAGCTAGTACCTGTGCCGTCAATGATATGTGAGTTGTATTTTTGTAAAAACGGAACATAGGCTTCTGGGAAAATGGTTTGGTGATAGCCAAATTTAACAAGTAAATGATGACCAACATAACCTTTATATGGATTGTTTGGGTGGGTGGGCCAATTTTTCATAATGTCTGTAGCTTTAACAGGTTGTTCATTATAGTGAAGCATCATAGACGCTGATACGCCTTCACAGCCCATAATCATTGGTATTGGAAATAACTGACTCATCGGTTTAACAGGTAAAATAGTTTGGTTCATCGTTAATCTCCTTCGACTTAAATACACTTTAAATAATATTCAATATTATATACCGTGCACCATTTTTTGGATAATGATATGTTTAGAAATAATCATTTTAGTGTTATTCAATCCCAAGATAGGTTATAAATAAATGGGAGTAGAAATTTTTAAGGGGAGTCAAAGATGGATTATCAAATTAAAAGTATGAAAGCGACACATATTATTGGCGTGACACGCCAATTTAAAAGTGGCGGTCATGCTCAAAGTAATATTCCCGATTTTTGGGAAGATGTGACGTCTATGGGATTAGACTGTAGACTTGCAGAAAAAAGTGACCTAGCACTTAATGGATTGCTTGGCCTCTGTTTACCACAGCAAGATGGCAAAATGAATTATATGATTGGGGTGTCTTGTGAGACTAATCCAAACGACGGTTTAGAAACGTATCAACTAGAGGATAATGATTATCTTGTGGTCAATGCGAAAGGGAAAGTACCTCAATCCATTAGACAAGCGATGCGTCAAATTCATCAGGAATTGATTCCAACTGAGAATATTCAGTTAAAGCGTGCACCGTTTTTCGAATTGTATCCTGAAGGCGATACGCAAGACGACAATTATATTACTGAAATTTGGTTACCCATAGAACAAAATAAATCATAAAAAAGCGCAAGTGTTAGATGCTTTCAGACTGAATAGCCTGTCATCATCTCACTTGCGTTTTATATGTTATGAACGATATTTAGTTGGAATAAGTTTGAAATAAATGACTTGTAATATGACTAATAGTATGGCCGTTATTGAAATGATAACTAGGTATGGTGAAGCGTCAAACTGTCCTTTAAGACCAACTAATGGTGAAATCACACCGCCTAAAATAAATTGGAATAAGCCCAATAAACTTGAAGCATTGCCACTACCACCAGTTCGTTCTTCCATAGCGAGTGCAAAGCCTAACGGTCCGATAGACGTAACCGGGCTTATATTTAAGAAGAAGGCGATGATTAACATCCAAATAGGCCAATGCATTGTTAACGTTAAAATAATCAATAGTACCCCAATGATTTGGATTAGTGTTAAATAGATTAATAATGTATATCTACTCAACTTTTCCACTAATAATGCTACGATTTGGCTTATTAGAATTAAGCCGATTCCATTGACTGCTAAAATCACACTAAATTGCTGTGGTGATAAGCTATAAATTTTTTGTGTTATAAAAGGTGACGCAGCTGAATAACTAAATAGCATGACATAAGTTAATCCTTGTAACAACATTGGAATCACAAATGACGGTTTCTTCAACAACTGACCAAAATCTTTAAATATACGTCCATAGTTTAATGTTGTTCGATCGGCGTGATTTGTTGATGGCATTTTCATCAATACACCGATAATGACGATGATTGTAATTATTGTCAAAATGACAAAGATGCTTCTCCAAGTAGATATGGTTAAAGCAAATCCACCGAGTAATGGCGCTATAATCGTAATGATTCCATTGACTACCATTAGAGAAGTTAAAAACTTAGCCATTTCGTCACCGCTAAATTTATCACCAATAGATGCTTTCGCGATAACAATTGACCCACCTGCAGTTAAACCTTGAATCAATCTTAAAAATAGAAAGAAGTATAAATCCGTCGTAAATACTGCAATCAAGGATGCAAGCATGTATATCACTAGAATCGTTAAAGCAATTTTTTTTCGACCAAATGCATCAGATAAAGGACCAAAGAAAAATTGTCCAAGTGCTAAGCCAATCATTGCAAAGGAAATAGTTAATTGAATTTCAGATGTAGTTGAACTAAATGCATGTTGCACATCCGGTAACGATGGTGAATACATATCAATCGATAAAGGACCAAAAGTGGTCATTACACCGAAAATGATAATTAATATGAAAGGGAAGTGCTTGGCACTTGTATTTTGCATAATCATTCTCCTTTTAAAGAAGTTATAGAACAAATTATATATGTTTTGACCATATTTGTATGTAGTAATTTAAATTTTTATGTATTTGCATAAAATACTATCTTAGAAGAAAAATGGCATTATTACTATTAAAATTACTTCATGAAATAAGTGATTTTAATAAATAAAAAGCATTCCCATAAGAGAGGCATAGAGCCCAACTTAGAGAATGCATATGAAAAATAAAAGTAATGTAGTTGATTACTATTGTTGTTGATTATTAGAGTTACCGGAACCATTAATGAGTTCATCAATTTTAGATTTAATACTATCAAATTTAGTATTAATATCTTGTAGCATGCTATCTACTTTGTTTTGGTTCTCATTGTTTTGTTGTGCGTTATTTGCATTTTTTAATTTATCGATTTGGTCTTGATAAAATTGAGTAAGTTTTGAATCTGCATTAGTTTCTTCTTTTTGTTTTAAGTTATTGATTTGTTGTTGCAATTGATTAATTTGAGTTTGACTATTTTTATTTTGTTTAATTTCGTTTTTAGCTGTATCCACTTGTTTATTAATATCGTCGTTTTGATTTTCGACTTCTTTTTTATAGTTTTGAGAGACGTTAGGGTCGTTATTTACTTTGTTATTATTATGATTTAACACTGCTCTTGTTACGAAAATAGCTACGATAATTAATAATATAACGATAATAGCGATTAGCCATTTTTTAGATTTACGTGTTTTTTGGTTTTCTTCTTGTAATTCTTGCTCTCTTCTATAATCTCTACCATTGTAATAGCGTTCAGGGTGTTGCTCTGGATCGTTAAATTCATTTTGATCGCGATATTGGCTTTGATTTCTGTATTCACGTTCTTCACTTTGACTACGATGATTTTGATATTGATTATCGTAACGATATGATTCTTTATACTTATCCGTTCTCTTCATTTCATTCACCTCATCATTATTGGGTTAGCCTATTTATGAATCAAAAGACATGTTTAATCTTAGTAAACGGGCAATATTGTGTGCAGTTTGGCTTAAAAGGGTAGGACCATTATCTAGTGCATATTGCAAATCTGTAGGTTGATTCATGATACTAAACACGCTATCTATACCATAATCATAAACCGTTTCGTATTGTTCACCCAAACTACCACCTATGGCTATGACAGGTAAGTTGAATTGTTTAGCTACTTGTGCAACACCAATTGGCGTTTTACCGTAAATCGTTTGGGAATCTAATTTGCCTTCACCTGTTATGACTAAATCTACATCTATAATTCTAGATTGGAAATGTGTTTCTTCTAAAACGACATCAATACCTTTAGATAACTGGGCATCTAAGAAAGCTAATAAAGCGGTGCCCATGCCACCAGCTGCGCCAGCACCAGGTATATCTTTAACATCTTTATCTAGTTGTAATTTTATCTTATCATGATAATGGCAAAGCGCGGTATCCAACTTTGGTATCATCTTTGCTGTGGCGCCTTTTTGTGGGCCATATATCATGGTTGCACCATTATCTCCTAATAATGGATTAGTCACATCACAAGCTACGCTCATATCGATGTTTTTAAATTTTGAATTTAACTGAGTGGTATCAATAGTTTGTATATCAAGTAGATGTAATCCACCAGGTTCAATAGAGTGACCATTGCTATCTAAAAACTTTACGCCTAATGCTTGTAACATGCCTACACCGCCATCATTCGTAGCACTACCGCCAATACCAAGTATAATTTTTTGGGCACCTAGCTCTAAAGCATGATTAATAAGTTGGCCAGTGCCGAAAGTAGTGGTTTTCAACGGATTTCGTTCTTCCTTAGTTAATAAATCAAGACCAGATGCAGCGGCCATTTCTATTATTGCTATCTTTTGAGATGATGCGTAAGCATATTTTGCGGTAATGTCTCGGTATAGCGGATCTTTTACGGTTGTAGCTATTGTCTTAGCATTTAATGCCTCCATTAAGGCTTCAGTTGTACCTTCGCCACCATCAGCCATAGGAATTAAATCATATTCAACAGTTGAGGGTAATATTTTGGAAAATCCTTCTTGTATCGCTTCTGCTGCTTCTCGAGCTGACATGCTTTCTTTAAATGAATCTGGTGCGATGACTATTTTCATTGGTCGACACTTCCTCATCGATTTGATTATCTTTATTGTAAAAGAGACGACTTGAAAACAAAAGGCAAAACATTTTCAGTGGCATATTCATCAAGGATGAAAGATACAACATTAATTATGGAAAATATATTTTATAATAGTATAATAATATAGCTTAATATTTATATAGGTAAGGTGAACAACTTAGACATGAACAACAAGATCAACTTTAAATTTAATGAATTCTACGTATGGTGTACCTTCATTTTTCTTTTTTATTTATTAATTAGTATTCTAACGCCTTTAGCAGTTAATGATTTCAAATGGGCAATCGCACATAATTTAACGGTATATAAAGGGTTGATTGAATACACAAATGGTAGATATTTAGATAACTTATTAGAGTTAATAGCAATGAAAATGAGTGTGTTACGATATCTAATCTATGCTGGTGTATCTTTGGGCATGATTTATTTATTAACAATGATGACAGGCAAATATCAACGTAGAATTTATATCGTCATTGCGTTTATTCTCATATTAATGATGCCAAGAATCATTTATAGAGATACATATGGTAACTTCGCAGGTTTCTTTAGTAATGTGCCTAGTACAATGTTATCGATATTAATATTATTTGTAGTTGTAGTATCAATATACAAATGGGAAGAACTTAATGCTACGTGGTTAAATTTATTTTTAATATCCACGCTGTTAGGTCAATTATTTGTTGAGAATTTAACACTTTATAATATGCTAATTTTGATTATTGGGAATGTCATCTTTTGCATTAAACATCGACATATCAATTATTATTTAATTATGGGCTTTATGCTGAGCTTAATAGGTGGTATGCTCATGTTTATCAATCCAATATATATTAGTATATATAGAGGTGGGAACGAATATTTACGCTTCTCAGATAATCAAGGTTTGAAACATAAGATATTACATACAATATTTAAGGAATTACCGGAATATATTTTCTTTAATCAATATTTAATATTAACCTTGATTGCATTGATAATGATTTATTTATTGTTTAAAAATGCCTTTTTCAACCATTGGATATTACGTTGGAAAGTGGTTTTAGTCATTAGTATCGCTATTTTGCCTTTCTATAAATTCTTTATATATGATTTTCTTCAATTTTATAAATTAAAAGGATCACTAAGTGTCGCTTTATTAAATTTTATGATTTGTGGATGGTTCTACATTGCGTTGTTTATCGCAACTTATGTGATTTTTAAAACACAGTTGGTGAGAATGTTAGGTTATTATACACTTGGATCTATATTATTAGTCACAGTGCCATTGTTATTAGTATCTCCAATAACGCCAGGTAACTTCTATACTAATTATGTGTTATGGGTATTGTATTTACTATTATTAATGACTCAATGCAGTGTAAATATGAAATCAATACTTATTGGATTAAGAACGCTAGCATTAGGATTATCTATGATATTCATAGTAACCTTTGGTATGATATATTTTACTCATATACAACGGTTACATTCGATTGAACATCAATTAGATACACAACATATTAAACATGTGGTTGTACTGGAGAAGTTACCATTTGAAAATATGCTTAATAAAGTAACACCTAGCGATGATATACAACACAATTTATTTAAAATATATTATGATATACCACAGAATATTAAATTAAAAATTGTACCGTATGGTTCAAACATGGCAAAACTTGAAGGAGATTAAGTATGAAATTGACTCAAACACACTATGAGATAATTAAATTTATTATCGTAGGTGGGGTGAATACATTTAATTATTATGTGGTGTATTTACTTTTACTAAAACTTTTAAATGTAAATTATTTAGTTAGTCATATTACTGGCTTTTTAGTTATCTTTATTATTTCTTACTATTTGAATTGTTACTTTGTTTATAAAGTGAAACCTACACTACGTAAATTTATTAGTTTCCCTTTAACACAAGTTGTTAATATGGGAATGCAGACCGTATTGTTATACGTATTTGTGCAGTGGTTAAATATACCTTCAGAAATTGCACCTTTCGCTGGCTTGATCATTACAATACCGGTCACATTCATATTGTCAAAATGGATTTTAAAAGATTGACGTTTGAGTCATCTTCATTATATAAAGCAGGTATAATATTGTAATCTCGCAGATGAACAGTGATGATCGTTTGCGAGACTTTTTCATATGTTCAAATATAATATGAAGAATTGAATTGCAAAAGTACTTTTATTCTTAGCGATAAGCAGGTTATTTTTTAGGCAAATCTAAAAAAATAATTAGCTTAATTATATAAAAAATATAGAAATTAAAAAACGTTGTAAAAACATTTTTTATGATTCATACTATGATTACTAAAGGAAATCAAGGTGGTCTATTGTCATGTCTCAAAATGAAAATTTGAAAATCGCACAACGTGGGGCATATTTAAGTTTAGTTGTTTATGTCATCCTTTCAGTAGCTAAATACGTGACAGGATTCATATATAATTCGGCAGCAGTTAGAGCGGATGCATTGAACAATATGACGGATATTATGGTTTCTATTGCTGTGATTGTTGGGCTGAAAATTTCTATTAAACCAGCAGATAAAAATCATCCGTATGGTCATTTAAAGTCTGAAAATATCTCAACATTATTAGTATCATTTATTATTATGTTTGTGGGTATACAAGTTGTCATTGAAAATGCACCTCGATTATTAACCCATGATAAACATGTGCCAAGTCCTGTTACTATTCTAGTTAGTATTATTAGTGGTCTCATAATGCTTGGTGTTTATGTCATTAATCATAGATTAGCCAAAAAAACAAATAGTAGTTCTTTAAAATCTGCAGCTAAAGATAACCTGTCAGATAGCTTAGTTAGTATCGGTACTGCAGTAGGTTTGGTATTTACACAAATCGGATTTCCTATTATTGATATTGTTTTAGCGACAATACTAGGTTTATTAATCATTTACACAGGCTTTGGAATATTTAAAGAATCCATCTTTACATTAAGTGATGGTTTTAATGAGAAGGATTTAGAAGAATATCGAAATGATATTTTAGAAGTGGATGACGTGCTTGACGTTCGAAGTATTAAAGGACGTTATCATGGCAGTAGTATCTTTTTAGATGTGACCATTGTAGTTGAACCTAATTTATCTATTAATGAAGCACATTTAATTTGTGATAAAGTTGAATCACATCTTCACGAGAAGGGAATATCATCTGTATATGTACATCCTGAACCGAAAATAGATGAAGCTATTGAAAATGAAATACATCAATCAAATCAATAGAATAATATAGTAAAAGCGTCGAATAGAATCGATAAAGATTCTATTCGACGCTTTTTTAATATTTACATCTTACCAATAGCCGTTAGCTTCTCAGAATGAAATAGCTTTATCGATTGAGCCGTAACGTTCTTTGGCATAATTAATCATACCTTTAGTTTGGTTTTCAACGGAACCATAACCCCAAGATTGGTTCGTTTGACCTAAACCATGATATTGTCCATTTGATGCATTAGGATTACCACCTGATTCTGGCATAACAATGCTATCCCACAATGCTTTAGTACCGCCTGCATCTATGAATTCTTGATAAACACTATTTGTAGATTCATTACTTTCTGAATAATTTTGTTGTGATGATTGGTTGTTTTCAGCTGCATGAGCTTGATGTGCTTCCATGCCTGTAGCACCTATAGAAATTGTAGCGATAATTGCTAAAATAGATTTTTTCATTATAGTTAACTCCTTTAGTTAGTGTAAATCATTCGACTTAAAGTGATATCTCCCAAGGATATGAGTCTGAATGTATTGTTAAAACGGATGATGTTCTAAAGATGTATTGCATACTATAACATCTCAATTGATTGCGTAGGTTACATGAAAATAAAAAGATGATGACACACATGTTAGTGAGAATACATTCATTGCAATAAAAATATGTCAAAAAATTACAACATAAGAGCAAATGTAAATGATTGAAATTCTATATGGTAGTTCTATAATGAAGATATAAATTTAATAAATCGATTTATTAAACGAGTTTTTATTTGAATATACATATCAACTATCCTTCAAGATAGTTTGTTATATAAATAGGAAGGTGTTAAATGATGCCAAAATTAATTTTATGTCGTCACGGTCAAAGTGAATGGAATGCGAAAAATTTATTTACAGGATGGGCAGATGTTAACTTATCTGAGCAAGGTATTGAAGAAGCAACTGCAGCAGGTAAGAAAGTATTAGAAAATCAGTTAGAAATAGATGTTGCCTTTACTTCATTATTAACACGCGCATTGGAAACAACGCAGTATATCTTAGCACAATCAAAACAACAATGGATACCAGTATATAAAAGCTGGCGCTTAAATGAACGTCACTATGGTGCGTTGCAAGGATTAAATAAAGATGATGCAAGACAACAATTTGGTGAAGAACAAGTTCATCAATGGCGCCGTTCTTACGATATTCAACCACCTGCAGAAAGTGAAGAACAACGTAATGAATATTTGAAAAATAGACGATATCGTCATTTAGATCATCGAATGATGCCATACTCTGAAAGCTTGAAAGATACATTAGAACGTGTAGTTCCAATTTGGACTGACCAAATTTCTCAACATTTATTAGATGATAAAACGGTATTAGTTTCAGCACATGGTAATTCAATCCGAGCATTAATTAAGTACTTAGAAAATGTATCAGATGAAGATATTATCGGTTATGAAATTAAAACAGGGGCGCCATTAGTCTATGAATTAACAGATGAATTAGAAGTTAAAGACAAATACTATTTATAATCAAAAAATAAAAGGTCACTTGTTGATGGTTGCATCAATAGGTGACCTTTTTGTGGAGTAATATTAATGTGGATTAATGATGTCTAGCAATATGATGATTTGCATCAAATGAAAGTATCATATCTCTTGTAAATGTATATATAGAAATAGGAAAGTATTACTTTGCTCTTTTATGTTGTTTGATAATTTTTAAAGCACGTTTTCTTGTTTTAATATTGGGACTGTGCAAATTACGGCGTGCAGTTTGTACATCTGTTTTCATAATATGACCTCCTTTATCTGTTTATATTATGGCGTAAAGATTCTAAAATGTAAATAGTAATTATTACGATTTGTAGAATTGGGACTTTTTGAACTTAAAAAATGCATATTACATTCAATAACTGTATAATGACCAGATAAATGAAAAAGGAAAGTAGGGAGGAGTATCAGTGACGCTTAGAGCAAAATTAGTAATGATGATTACGATGTTATTAGGCGGTTTCTTTGGTTTGTTAAATGAAACATTACTAACAACAGCTTTACCTAGTATTATGAAAGATTTCAACATTGAATATTCACAAGTACAATGGCTGACAACAGCCTTTTTATTAACTAATGGGGTAGTGATTCCATTATCAGCATTATTTATCCAACGTTATACGACAAGACAGGTTTTTTTAGTTGGTATTTTTATATTCTTCTTAGGAACAATGTTAGGTGGATTTAGTCCTAATTTTACTATTTTATTAATAGCTAGAATTATTCAAGCATTAGGTTCAGGTATCATGATGCCCCTCATGATGACAACCATATTGAATATATTTGAGCCACATGAACGTGGTAAATATATGGGGATGTTTGGTTTAGTTATTGGACTTGCGCCAGCTATTGGACCAACATTATCAGGCTATTTAGTTGAGTATTTAAATTGGAGATCACTATTCCATGTAGTTGCTCCTATTGCTGCAATCACATTTATCATTGCACTATTTACAGTGAAAAATGTGGGCGAAACAATCAAAGTACCTATTGATATCATGTCTATCATTTTATCTGTCTTAGGATTTGGTGGTTTGTTATATGGAACAAGTTCAATTTCTCACGACGGTTGGAATGATCCTATCGTTCTAACTACTATTATTGGCGGTGTGATACTTGTTGCCTTATTTATCTGGAGACAATCTAAACTTGAAACACCATTATTAAACTTTAGTGTGTTTAAAAATACTCAATTTACTATCGGTATATTAATTATGGCAGTCACAATGGTTTCTATGATTGGTTCTGAAACAGTATTACCTATGTTTGTTCAAAATCTATTAAACCGTACGCCTTTAGACTCTGGATTGATTTTATTACCTGGTGCCATTGTTATGGCGATTATGTCATTCGCTTCAGGTGGACTTTATGAAAAATTCGGTGCCAAACCTTTAGCGCTTA
This sequence comes from Staphylococcus sp. 510, assembly GCF_057219715.1. NCBI lineage: Bacteria > Bacillati > Bacillota > Bacilli > Caryophanales > Staphylococcaceae > Staphylococcus > Staphylococcus sp. 510. The sequence goes on from NZ_JBXVVK010000008.1 coordinate 71,526, forward strand.
TCGGTATGATGATTGTAATTATTACCACAGGTTATTTTGTCATTATGGATGAAAATACAAGTTCAGTGATGTTAGCTACCGTTTATGGCATACGTATGATTGGTATTGCTTTAGGTTTAATGCCTGTGATGACACATACAATGAACCAATTAACATATGAAATGAATGCACATGGTTCATCTATGACTAACACAGTACAACAAATTGCCGGATCAATTGGTACAGCTATTTTAATTACTATTTTAACGCAGGCAAGTAAGCACTATTCACCAGATATGAGTAATTATGATGGTATGAAACGTAGCGAAATGTTAGGACAAATTAAAATAGATACATTATTACATGGTTATCATGCTGGTTTCTTATTTGCAGTTATAATTACAGTTGTGAGCTTCTTATGCTCATTTATGTTAAAGAAAAATACAAAATCGACAGAAAAACAATAGCTCATCAGAGTTGTGATGACAGTCAAAAGCCAGTAACTAGTTATTGACTTACCACCCATTAAGGATTAAAATGTTTTTATTCCGATTAGAATAATAAGATTAAGGGGGAATAGTTTAATGAAAAGACTTTTATTTTGTGTCATTGCATTAGTATTTGTATTAGCAGCATGTGGTAACAATTCAAGCAAAGATAGTAAATCAAGTAGTAAAGATGACAATACAATCCGAGTGGGTACGGAAGGTACATACGCACCTTTCACATTCCACAATAAGCAAGACAAGTTAACTGGTTACGATATTGATGTTATTAAAGCAGTAGCGAAAGAAGAAGGCCTTAAATTGAAATTTAACGAAACATCTTGGGACTCAATGTTTGCAGGACTAGATGCAGGTCGTTTTGATGTGATTGCCAACCAAGTAGGTATTAATAAAGATAGAGAGAAAAAATACAAATTCTCTAATCCTTATACTTATTCAAGTGCGGTATTAGTCGTACGTGAAAATGAAAAAAATATTAAATCATTCAATGATGTTAAAGGTAAAAAGTTAGCACAAACATTTACTTCTAACTATGGTCAATTAGCTAAAGATAAAGGCGCTAAAATCACAAAAGTTGATGGATTTAACCAATCAATGGACTTATTATTATCTAATCGTGTAGATGCTACATTTAACGATAGCCTCTCATATTTAGATTATAAAAAGCAAAAACCTAACGCTAAAATCAAGGCAATTAAAGGTGACGCTGAGAAAAACAAATCAGCATTCGCTTTCTCTAAAAAAGTTGATGATAAAACTGTACAAAAATTCAATGACGGATTGAAGAAAATTGAAGAGAGTGGCGAACTTAAAAAAATAGGTAAGAAATGGTTTGGTCAAGATGTTTCTAAACCTGAATAGTGAACAACTTCATGCTTTAGACGCTGCAAAGCAAGCATTTGGACCTATGTTAGAAGGATTAGTGAAATATTCTATCCCAATCACACTTGTAACATTTGTATTAGGCTTAATCATTGCCTTATTTACAGCACTAATGCGTATTTCTACAAGTAAAGTATTAAAAGGTATTGCGCGTGTATACGTATCAATCATTCGTGGTACACCAATGATTGTTCAATTATTTATTATATTTTATGGTATTCCAGAATTAGGAAGACTCTTAACAAACGATGCTGATAACCAATGGACATTAGCACCAGTTATCGCAGCTATTATAGGGTTATCACTTAATGTGGGTGCGTACGCATCTGAAATTATTCGTGGTGGTATCATTTCTATACCAAAAGGACAGACAGAAGCGGCTTATTCAATCGGAATGAATTATCGCCAAACTGTTCAACGTATTATTCTGCCACAAGCGATTCGTGTATCAATTCCAGCATTAGGTAATACCTTCTTAGGTCTTATTAAAGATACATCTTTATTAGGATTTATCTTAGTGGCTGAAATGTTCCGTAAAGCACAAGAAGTTGCTTCAACTTCTTATGAATATTTAACGATTTATCTTTTAGTTGCATTAATGTATTGGGTTGTTTGTTTCATCATTTCAGTTATTCAAAGCTTTTATGAATCATACATTGAAAGAGGGTATCGCTCATGATCGAATTATCGAATATTCATAAATCATTTAATCAAACAGAAGTGATTAAAGGTATCGATTTAAAAGTGGATAAGGGCGAAGTTGTGACTTTAGTTGGACGTTCCGGTTCAGGTAAAACAACACTCTTACGTATGATGAATGCTTTAGAAATACCGACTGAAGGTACAGTTTTTGTTAATGGTAAAACATATACTGCAAAGGACAAAAAATCACAGATTGAAGTACGTAAACAGTCCGGGATGGTGTTCCAAAGTTATAATTTATTCCCACACAAGACTGCGCTAGAGAATGTCATGGAAGGTTTAGTGACTGTTAAGAAGCAAAGTAAATCAGAAGCTAAAACAAAAGCACTAGAGCTACTAGAAAAAGTAGGCTTAACACATGTGAAAGATCAACGCCCACATGCATTATCCGGTGGTCAACAACAACGTGTAGCGATTGCTAGAGCTTTAGCTATGAATCCTAAAGTCATGCTATTTGATGAACCAACATCTGCACTTGATCCTGAACTTGTTAATGACGTATTGAAAGTGATTAAAGATTTAGCACAAGAAGGTATGACGATGGTCATCGTTACACATGAAATGCGATTTGCTAAAGAAGTATCCAACCAAATTGTATTTATTCATGAAGGTAAAATAGGCGAGCAGGGTACACCCGACGATATTTTTAACCGTCCACAAACAGATGAACTTAAACGTTTCTTAAATGTTATTCAATAGTATTTATAAGAAAAAGAAATCCCAGTGAATTCAGTTTCACTGGGATTTTTTAGTATACTTATTTTTTTCTGTTATCAATTAATTCTTTTACATGGTAGAACAATGGTTTAATCGGTTTAACAAAGTCTCCGATATATTCATATACATTAGCGTTAAAGCCTTCTTTAAAGCGTTGAACACCATAATCTTCAGCATCTTCACTAAAGTCGCCAGTAATACCATAGAAGTTGTAACGGTCAATATGATGTGCTTTGGCAAATTTAATCATTTCCCATTGCAAACGGTATGCTCCCATATAAGGGTTATATCTTGGATTAGAACCACTAGATAAGTAATATACTTCATGGTCGTTATAAATATATATTGCAGCGGCTAAGTTCAATACTTGACCTTCTTTTGCAATTTCATCTTTAGTTTGGCTAATCTTACGTTCGTTGCTATCGTATTGTTGTTTAATTTGCGTATGCTTTGTTTTATTTTTCTTAGAATTTGGATTCTCTTGTAGAGATGTTTCTACATCATGAAGTTGTTTTGATAAATCCTTGTGTTTATCTTCTAGAGTAGTGAGATATTCTTGTAAATCGATATAGGCTAATTTAAGCATAGCATTGTCGCCATATGTTTTTTGTAACTCTTCAAAGTAGGGTTGGTCACGGAATTTGAAACCATGTTTTTCTTCTGCCATTCTAAATAAATCAAAGAATGTACCCGTTTCATCTATAGATAACGTACGTACTTTCACGCCCATTTCATATGTTTTTTTAATATTACGACGTGTTTGATAGTCCATTTCTTTCATTAATTGATCTTCTGATTTACCTTTTAAATCTAGGACAGAAAGCCAACGAATTTGGCTCATCATATCATATCCAACTGTATAACCTTGGTGTTTATAGCCTAAATCTTCCATTGTTTTGATAACAGCACGGTTATCGAATGATTTTAAAATTTCACCATCAGCATTTCTTAAATTTTCGAGAATGTAAGGATCAACAAGTACATATAAACAATGATGTTTCTTCAAGTATGAAGTTAAAGATTTAAAGAAGAAATGTACTAGTGATAAGTTATTATAGTCCATGACTGGACCGCGATGTGTATAAAAATATTTAAAGAATTTTAATGTACGTGCTTCAGTTAAAAGACAAGCTGCAATGACCTCATCTTTGTCATTTTTAACACCGACAAGATGAACGTCTCCTCGCATTTCATGTCGATTATCATAATGAATGCTTGATTGTGTGTAATGTGAAAAATGTTCTGAAGTAAATTTACCGAATTCTTCGGATGTTAAGTTTACGAATTTCAATATATATCTTCCCCTCTAGAAATAAAAACTAATGAATAAATCGTCAATAATTATATTATCAAAATACTACTATCATTACACATCATAACATAAAAAATAGCGTCATACTTTTGTATGATGTGATAAAATCATACATTCTATTTATTTTTAAAATTAATTTAAAATTGTGTTTTTTGTATTAATTGATACTGTTATGCTCTGCATTCTATGATAAAATTTAGAGTGAAAGATGACATGATTTAAAATAAGATTTCATTTCATATGAGTCATATTATCGGGAGTGAACATATTGAAGAGATTCGTAGTGATGATTAGTATATTAACGCTAATACTAGTTGGATGTAGTAGTGGAAAGTATACAGATAAAATTGATAAAGCGGTTAAGCTACAAGAAAAGAAACAAACTAAAATAGCCAAAAGAGATGCTGGCGATGAAGTGAAGCACTTTGATAAAAAGGATGCTAATATCTATGTTTATGATAAAGGTAAATACGTTATCTTAGCATATAAACCTTTAAGTGATGATGAAGAAGTCCGTTATTATACTTATGAGTTTAATGGTAAAAAAGCTAAATATAAAGAAAACTTTAACTCAAAAGGTTATTATCAAGAACATGATCCGGATTACAAAGAAGAAAATATGCGCTAGCCTGCTATAAGTGATAAGGAGCAACAATGAAAAAATTAATCGGTATGATATGTATAAGTTTAATCATCGTGTTAGTAAGTGGTTGTGGTAAAGAAGAGGTGAAATCACCTCAAGCCACTAAAGATGGTAAACCACTTATTGTTATTTATGGTGATTTTAAATGTCCATATTGTAAAAAGGTTGAAAAGAATGTGATGCCTAAACTTAAAGAGAAATATTTAAGCAACCATAAAGCGGAAATTAAATACGTTAATATGGCATTTTTAGGTAAAGATTCAATTATAGGGTCAAGAGCAGGTCATGCAGTTCAAAATATTGCACCTCGTTCTTATTTACAATTTCAAAAATTAATGTTCGAGCATCAACAAGATGAAAAGAAAGCGTGGATTACTGAAAAAGTAGTTGACCAACAGATTGATCATTTGAATATTTCTGCAGATCAAAAAGAAAAAATAAAGTCAGAATATAAAACTAAAAATAGTGCCGCATGGAAAGCTGCAAATAAAGATAAGAAAGATACAAAAGCACATCATATTGAGACAGCGCCAACAGTTTTTATCAATGGCAAAAAAGTGGAAGATCCATATCACTTTAAAGAATATGATAAATTACTTCAATCAAAATAAATCATTTATATAATGAGGTCGGGATTTATGCCTGTATTTTGGACGACGAGGAATCGTTTCCAATTTGCAGTAGCATTATATCTCGACCTTTTATTGATATTGTAAAAATTTAATTAAGATGATGGATAACTAGCTAGGTAATGGTGATACTGGGTATGGTCATATAAAGTTTAAATTATTTTGAATATTTAAAAGATAAGATTGATACAAAAAGTTGTATGGATAGGCTTGTTTTTTGTGAAAGTAAGGTATATAATTTTCAATCGTAATAATTACTATTTAGGAGGAACGATATGAAAAGAAAATTAAGTTTATTGCTACTTATTCCTCTTATGATATTAGCACTTGCTGCATGTGGCAACGGTGATGATCATAAAAAAGGAGATAAGTTAAAAGTCAATACAACAGTATATCCATTGAAATCATTTACAGAACAAATTGGTGGTAAATATGTAGATGTTAAATCAATTTATCCAGCGGGCGCAGACTTACATAGTTATGAACCTACTCAAAAAGATATGATGAGTGCAGCAAAATCTGATTTATTCATTTACACTGGTGACGATTTAGACCCAGTAGCTAAAAAAGTGGCTTCAACTATTAAAAAAGATGATAAAAAACTATCTCTACAAGATAAAATTAGCAAAAATGATTTATTAGCTGATCACCATCATCATGAAGGTGAAGAAGAACATCATGGCGAAGAAGAACATCACCATCATGGTAAATATGATCCGCACGTTTGGTTAGATCCTAAGATGGACCAAACATTCGCTAAAGAGATTAAAGATCAACTTGTGAAAAAAGATCCAGATCATAAGAAATATTATGAAAAGAACTATAAAAAATTAAACAAAGATCTAGAGAATATTGATAAAGATATGAAAGATGCGACTAAAGGTAAAAAAGGTAATGCAGTATTTATCTCTCATGAATCTTTAGGTTATCTTTCTAATCGTTATGGATTCGAACAAATAGGTGTTCAAAATATGAGTGCAGAAGATCCATCACAAAAAGATCTTACAAACATTGTGAAAGAAATTAAAAAGAATAAAGTAGAATACATTTTATATGAAGAAAATGTATCCAATAAGATCACTGACACAATTAGAAAAGAAACAGACGCGAAACCATTAAAATTCAACAATATGGAATCTGTAACTAAAGAACAACAAAATAAAAAAGGTCTTTCATATCAATCATTAATGAAAGAAAACATTAAAAACATTAAAAAAGCTTTAGATAGTAAAATTAAAGTAAAAGATGAAGAGCATGAACACGAGCATGAACACTAATTAATATGAGATAAACAGTAACACCTCAGATGTTAGAATTTGATTCTAGCATGATGAGGTGTTTTTATGATTCAATTTTTAGTAACTTCTAATCTATTTTGCTATGATAAAATTGATTTTAATAATCAAAACTTAGGAGAATATAAATGACTATTAAAGTAGAGAAAAATAAAATTATCTTTTCAAGAACATTTACAGGAACGATTCATGAACTATTTAACGCATATACACAAGAAGATTTGTTTAAACAATGGTTTCACCCAGAAGGTGCTTCTACAGAAGTATTTGAATTCAATGTTGAAGAAGGTGGACATGCGTTCTTTGCTATTCACACACCTGATATGACAAGTTACACGCGTTCAGAATATAAAAAAATTGAAAAACCTAATTACATTGAATACTTAGACTTTTTCGCTACACTTGAAGGTGACAAAGATCCTAACATGCCTGGTATGCATATCACAATTGAATTTGAGGAAAAGCAACCTAATCAAACTACAGTGACGTCAACATCCGTTTTACCTTCAAAAGAGGCTGCACAACAAGCGCTTGATATGGGGGTCGAAGAAGGTATGAATTCAACATTAGACCAATTAGAAAAACTATTAAAATCATAATTGTAAATAAATTGTGCCAATCGTGGAAGTTCATATGGGTGTATCATTGAATTGAAATCTTATTAAAAAAAGAGGTTGATTTGATGAAAAAACGATATCTAATTGTATTAGGATTATACTCATTTACACATTTAATTTCGGCGGTTGTCATTAACTCCAAATGTTTTGCTAACCAATATGTGCGTTTTATATTAAGAACGCTACTAGGGTATAGTATTTTTGCATCAGGATTACATTATTTTTCAAAATTAAAACGAAAATAATGGGATCGCTAATATTTAAATATGGACTGGGATGGGGACAATTATTATGTCTCTATCTCAGTTTTTCTCTTTTATATTGGTTTGATTATTCAGTTGTCTCAAATGTTAGATGAGACAATCATTAAATTGAAATGTAAAACCAATTCTATCAAATATTTATAAATAACTTAAAAAGCATTTTATCATTTGTTAAAAAATTACCACTATTCATCATCTTTATTTCTTCATATAATAAATATGAAATAAATTATTTTAAAAAGATGGGAGTAATTGAGAATATGATGGAAAATCGAAAAACTACCGAAGATACATACGCAACTAAGTCTATTATGGAAGCGGTAGTAAGCCAAGCACAAATGAAAGAAGTCATGGCTGACAGAACACCTATGCGTTATGCGTTAAAAGCAATGATGGCAGGATTCTTGTTATCTATTGTCACAGTATTTATGCTAGCTATTAAAACACAATTTGCTGCTACACAAATTGATGGTTTAATAAATTTACTTGGTGCCATCGCATTTAGTTTAGCCTTAGTATTAATTGTATTAACGAATTCAGAATTATTAACAAGTAATTTTATGTATCTAACAGTAGGTTGGTATTATAAAGCGATACGTTTGAATAAAGTGATATGGATATTTATATTTTGCTTTATCGGTAATGTACTTGGTGGAATTATCTTATTTTTCTTAATGAAATATGCACATGTGATGACACCAGAAATGACTGATGCACTAACTGAAACCGTACAAAAGAAAACGGAAGCATCAACGTGGTTAAATATATTAGTAAAAGGTATTTTCTGTAATTTCTTTATTAATATAGGTATCTTTGTTTCTATGCAATTTAAAGAAGGATTAACAAAGGCTTTCTTTATTGCTTGTGGAGTAGTTGTGTTTGTCTTCATGGGTTATGAACACGTTGTATTTAATGCAGGGTTATTCTCAGGTATGCTTTTTTTCAATATTGATGGAATGTCCGGTTTAGGTGTGTTAAAAAATATTGTATTTGCTTTAATAGGTAATTACATTGGTGGCGGTATCTTTGTTGGATTAGTTTATGCATACTTAAATGGGCAACGTTCACAATTAAAATAATAATATGTGTGTAACAGGTTGGGACATAAATATATTTCAAGTTACATTCATATATAGGCAGTAGTTGACTTACACATGCGTATTGACTCATGTGTTCAAATTAAGCTTTAGAGGTATACATGAACTAAAGTTCATGCATAAAATCGTCTAAGTAATAAATTACAAAGAAGGTCTAATGTACCAAGCTTTTTCATTTCTAGTTAACATTGCCGGGGTGACGGGCCCAAAACATAGAGAATTTCGAAAAGAAAATCTACAGATTTTAAAGTACACATTAGCTGTGGCTAATGCGTAAGAACCACTACATCATAAATGATTAGTGGTTCTTTATTATTTCTATCCCACCCCCTTACTTTTTTGTAGATACCTATCAAACAAGTTGATTGACTCTTGTCGTTTTTCTTTTTACGCTTAATGTCATGAATAGAGAAAATGAAGGACGTGAAGAGAATGAGTAACGTGAATATAAGAATTGCAGATCAAAGTGATGTTTTATCGATTCATCGACTTATGTATGAAGCTTTTACGCCATTAAGAGAGCTAGGTATCGACTGGCCATCAGTGAATGCCACAGAGGAAATGGTAGCAGACAATATCAAACATAATACTACATTTGTATTAGAATTAAACGACACAATCATCTCAACAATTACAGTAAGATATCCTTGGGGGAGTGTCAGAAGTATTTCAGGTTATCCGTTCGTTTGGTGGTTTGCAACACAACCAGAATTTGATGGACAAGGTTATGGTAGTCAATTGTTAAAATATGTAGAAGAAGACTTTTTAAGAGATACATTAAAGGCCTCAGCAGTCACATTAGGCACATCCGCGCGATTACATCCTTGGTTATTAAGTATTTATGAAAAAAGAGGATATGAAATATATGCTGAACATGAAAACGATGACGGTGATTTAGGTGTGATTATGAGGAAAATATTAATTCCTGAACGCTTTGAAGAAAAGATTCTAGGACAACCCCCATTTTAAAAGTAATCACATAGAGTTAAAAAATAGCCAGTAAATGAGTTGGATCATTCATTTACTGGCTATTTTAATTCTATTATTTTTTGTCTACTTTGTAATCAATTAAATAAATAGATTCAGGTGTTACATTGAAGTTTTTCACATTTTTACTTACACCGTCAATTTGGTCATTGTACGTTATATAACTATTTGGAATGTCTTTGTCAGACGTTTTCAATATTTGATTAGTTAGTTGCTCACGTTCTGGTTGACCGAATGTTTGGTTGAGTTGTTTGATTTGTTGCGTAACCTCTTTATTATTATAGTTACCTTTGTTATTTGCGCCTTTTGGTAAGTATGCAGTATTAAAGAAATAACCTGTATCTCCTCTAGGAACAGTTAAGTAACTGTACATTGATGCATCCCATGCATCTTTATCTTTCAAGTATCCTTCGATGTCATCTACATTTCTTAATTTCACATCAATATTTGCTTTTTTAGCTTCAGATTGGATGACTTGTCCAATTTTAGGTAATTCAGGTCTACCGTCATAAGTAACTATATTGATTTTTAAAGGGTGATCTTTAGTGTAGCCTTCTTTGGCTAATAGTTTTCTCGCTTTGTTAATATCTTGTGGTTGAACCTTGCCATCTTTAATATGTTTCAATCGGTCATTAAATGGGCCAGAAGCGGGTTTGGCATAATTTTTGGAAACATTTTTAGCAATCTCTTTACGATTAATGACTACATCAAATGCTTCTCGAACATTTTTGTTCATTTTTTTACTGTCATGATTATATAGCAATAAATGTGTTCTGAAACCAGATGTACTTTGAATATTTGCTTTGTTAGATTTCTTAATATCATTAATTTGATCGATAGTTACATCTGTAGTTAGATCTGATTTGCCAGATAATAAGTGGTTAACACGAGTATTGCCATCTTCATGATAAGTGACATTGATTTTGCTTAATTTAGGTGTACCTTGCCAATAATCTTTATATTTTGATAGTTGTATTTTTTGTGAACGTTGATATTTGTCAATTTTATAGGGACCAGTGCCAACTGGTTGATCCGAAACTTTGCCTTTCGCTTGAGTGTCATAAATAGCTGCGAATGGACTCGCTAATTCAGATTTTAATTCAGGATAAGGTTCCTTCGTTTTGATGGTCACGTCTTGACCTTTTGCAGTGATTTTATCAATAGGAAGAGACCCACTTAATAAGTCACTCTTTTTTACACCTTGTTCTAGACTACGTTTGACAGCATCACCAGTTAATTTGTGACCATTTTGGAAATGAATGTCATCTTTAATTTTAAGGGTAAGGGTATCATCAGATTTTTGCTTGAATGATTTAACCAATAGTGGTTTCACTTTACCATCTTTAGACATTTTGAATAATGACTCTAATGCACCGATTTTCACAGGCACATCCGTTTCATACGGCGCAATTGATGTTGTTTTTAATGGAATTTCAACATTAAGCGTATTTTTTTTATTTGTTGCATTACTGCTACAACTTGCTAAAATAAAAGATACTATAATTATCAGAATAGTAAATCTTTTCATGTCATTGACTCCTCTCTGTTTTCTAATCATGAAAATTTACTAAGTCGTTAATAAGGCATGTACGCATTGCATCGTTATGTATTTGAAATAGGTGCTGATTGAAGTAGTACATATATTAACCACCAATATTTTAATTATATATCTTATTACATGTAATTTAAATCTTTATACATCTCTTTTTGTAAAGTTAAATATTTATATATTTAGTTCATAGAACCTTTATAAGGGGATTCCCTAATTTTCGCTAAAAATGTGAATTTAATCACAAAAGTAATATGAATTAGTTTACAATTCAAGTTGAAAGGATTGGTATTATGGTAGGCAACATTTTAGTGGCACATGGAATGAGAAAAGGAAATCAAAATAAAGCCTTAGAAGAATTCATTACAACCTTGCTTAAAGATGAAGAGTACCATTATGAATTAGCATTTTTAGAGAGTGACACGCAGAGTTTGGAAATTACAATGGAAAAGATGATCGAAAAAGGAATCACACAATTTAGAATCGTACCGTTGCTAATTTTTAGAGCGATGCATTATATTGGCGATATTCCAAACATATTATCAGAGATGAAAGAAAAGTATCCGCATATTTCAAGTCAAATGAGTGAACCATTAGGCACACATCCTTATATGAAATCACTAGTAGAAAGAAGAATTGACGATGTGCAGCTAGTCGATCAATCATCCAAAACAGCAACAGTTATCATTGCACACGGTAATGGAAGTGGCCGTTTTACAAAAGCACATGATGAACTTAAAGCATTTGTGAAAACAATTGATTCGGATCGACCTGTTTATGCAAGAGCCTTATACGGCGATTTAACATTTAGAAATGATTTAGATGAGATATCAAAACAATATGATGAATTAATCATCGTGCCACTCTTTTTATTTGATGGAAGATTGGTCAATAAAGTAAAACGACTCATTGATGACATGGCTATTCATTGTATATTACACATCACACCGTCAATCAATTTTGATGACACATTGAGACTCATTATTCGAGAACGTCTAGAAGCACTCCGATTTTAAAAATTAAGACATGTGCCTTTATATCCAATCCTTTAAATAACTTATCTTAAGTGATAAAGGGGCATATATATGACTAAGAACAAATTAGTGATGATAGGAAATGGCATGGCTGGTTTGAGAACAATCGAAGAAATTTTGGATAGAGATCCGCAACGTTTTGAAATTACCATTATAGGTAAAGAAGACTACCCAAATTATAATAGAATCATGTTATCTAATATTTTACAAAATAAAATGACTGTGGAAGAAACCATCATGAATTCATATGACTGGTACGCAGAACATGATATTAAATTGATTAATAACGATCCAGTGACGATATTAGATAGAGCAAATAAGACCGTTATAACTGAGAGTGGGCAATCATTTGAGTATGATCAATGTATAATTGCAACAGGTTCAAAGGCATTCGTATTACCTATTCCAGGGTCTGATTTACCGAGTGTTATTGGATGGCGAACAATTGATGATACTAAACGCATGATGGAGATAGCTCAAACTAAACAAAAAGCGATTGTTATAGGCGGGGGCCTTTTAGGATTAGAATGTGCTAGAGGATTATTAGACCAAGGCATGGAAGTAACCGTGATACATTTAGCAGAATGGCTTATGGAAATGCAACTGGATCGAAAAGCAGGTCAAATGCTAAAAAATGATTTAGAACAACAAGGCATGCGCTTTTAATTACAAGCGAATACGCAAGAAATTCTTGGTGATAAAGATGTTGAGGCTGTTAGATTAGCAGATGGACGTGTGCTAGAAGCTGATTTAGTAGTTATGGCAGTAGGTATTAGACCTTATACTGAGGTAGCTAAAGCAGCAGGATTAGAGGTCAATAGAGGTATTATCGTTAATGCATATATGCAAACAAGTGATCCAAATATCTTTGCTGTGGGTGAATGCGCAGAATGTGAAGGTAAAGTATATGGTTTAGTGGCACCATTATATGAGCAAGGTATCGTTCTAGCAGATTATTTAACACAAAAAGAAACTAATGGTTACCATGGCTCCACTACATTTACATCTTTAAAGGTATCAGGATGTGATTTATATAGTGCAGGTACCATTGAAGAAACTGAAGATATTCATGGTATAGAAATATTTAATAGTATCGATAATCATTATAAAAAAGTATTTTTAAAAGACGGTGAAGTTGTCGGTGTAGTGCTATATGGTAATACAGATGATGGCTCTCGATTCTATAATATGATGAAAAAACATGAATCTATCGAAGACTATACGTTAGTCTCTTTATTAACAAAAGGTGGAGAAGATGCCAATGTATCCATTGAGGATATGGCAGATGATGAAACAATATGTGGCTGTAATGGTGTTAATAAAGGCACAATTGTAGAAGAAATTACTAAAAATGGACTAACATCTGTTGCTGAAGTAACAAAAATGACTAAAGCAGGAAATTCGTGTGGGAAATGTAAAGGGCAAATCGCAGATATTCTACAATATGCTTTAGGCGATGATTTTGTAGCATCCAAACCAACTGGTATATGCGCTTGTACAGATTTATCACGTGATCAAATTGTTACTCAAATTAGAGCCAAAGGACTCAAAACATCTAAAGAAGTGAGACATGTACTCAACTTCAAAGATAAAAATGGTTGCCCGAAATGTCGCCCAGCTATCAACTATTATTTGAACATGATTTATCCATATGAGCATAAAGATGAAAAGGAATCACGATTCGCAAATGAACGCTATCATGCAAATATTCAAAATGACGGTACATTTTCCGTTATTCCTCAAATGCGCGGTGGTGTTACAGATGCAGATCAACTTATTAGATTGGGAGAAGTCGCTAAAAAATATAATGTACCACTTGTCAAAGTGACTGGCTCTCAACGTGTGGGATTATATGGATTGAAAAAAGAAGAACTTCCAAGCGTATGGGAAGACTTAGGCATGCGTTCAGCTTCGGCATATGGTAAAAAAACACGTTCAGTTAAAAGTTGTGTAGGTAAAGAATTCTGTAGATTTGGAACACAATATACTACTCAACTTGGTATTAGATTAGAGAAGACATTTGAATATATTGATACACCTCATAAATTCAAAATGGGGGTGTCAGGTTGCCCTAGAAGCTGTGTAGAATCTGGTGTTAAAGATTTTGGTGTAATATCTGTAGAAAACGGTTTTCAACTCTATATCGGTGGCAATGGCGGTACTGAAGTAACAAAAGGACAATTACTAACAACTGTAGAAACAGAAGATGAAGTGATTCGTATTTGTGGCGCATTGATGCAATATTATCGTGAAACGGGAATCTATTCTGAAAGAACTGCGCCATGGTTAGAACGTCTTGGCTTTGAAAATGTGAAAGAAGTATTGTTAGATCCCGAACGTCAACAAGCACTTTTCGATAGAGTGATGGAAGCGAAACAAGCGATTCAAGATGAACCTTGGCAAGCAATCGTAAATGATAAAGCATCACAAAAAAACTTTGAAGTTGAGAGGGTTTAATCATGAAAAATATGCAGAAAATTAAAGTGTCTCGTATAGATGAGTTAACACCACTAATTGGTAAAAAAGTATTCGTAAACGATAAAGAGATTGGTTTGTTTTTAACAAATGAGGGTGAGATATTTGCAGTTAATAATATTTGTCCCCATAAGGAAGGCCCTTTGTCAGAAGGTACTGTAAGTGGAAGTTATGTTTATTGTCCATTACATGATCAAAAAATTGACCTTAAGACAGGTAATGTGCAGGAGCCAGATACTGGTTGTGTAAAAACATATCCAGTAGAAATCATAGATGGAGATATATTTATATGTCTATAAATGAATACGGAACTGTCTACTTAGTAGGTGCAGGTCCAGGTAACCCTAGCTTATTAACTAAAAGAGCACAACGGCTCATTGAAAATGCTGATATCATATTATATGACAGATTGGTTAATCCCTTTATCTTACAATATGCTAAGCCAGAAATAGAAATTGTTGATGTTGGTAAGAAACCATATACTAAGCATATTCAACAAGAAAGCATTAATCAAAAAACGATTGAAGCTGCAAGTAAACATCATCATGTGGTTAGACTTAAAGGTGGCGATCCCGCTATATTTGGACGAGTCCAAGAAGAAGTTGAAGCATTAAATAAGCTGAATATCGACTTTGAAATTGTGCCTGGTGTAACATCGGCAAGTGCAGCAGCGCAATCCATGAACTTAGGTCTAACGATGAGGAGTATAGCTAAAAACGTCACTTTTTCAACAGGTCATTTTAAAGATTCAAAAGATAATGACATTGATATTAGTACATTATTAAATAAAGGAACGCTAGCAGTTTATATGGGGGTTAAACGATTACCTAGAATTATTAAGCAAATCAGACAATATACATCTTATGATTACCCAATTGCTATTGTCTTTCGTGCATCACTTTTTGATGAGAAAATATTGACTGGAAATATCAGTAATATTGAGCAAAAGTTAACCCAATATAATGTAGAAGGATTACCAGGTATTTGTATCATTGGAGATATCATCAACTATTCACTACCTCAAAATAAGGCTAAGCATACAGAAATCATATATATTGTAAAAGGGAATAGAAATCACGCATTGGAAAAATGTGAATTATTATATGAACAAGGTTATGGATCCATGATTGAAGTAGATGAGACGTATCATTATTCTCAACAAGCATTATACAAATCAGTACTAAAGCAGTATGCACATCAATTTATTGAAATATAAATCCACAATGAATATTAACTATAACGCAGTGTCTATCTAGAATAGGCACTGCTTTTTTGTAGGGAATTTATAAGTGCAATTAGGACATTCCCTAATATATAAATATTGTGAAAAAATGTACAATCTAATTGAAAAGTTAGGAACGCATATATGAAGTAAAGGTCTAGGAGGATACTTATGGGGAAATTTGGATTAAATTTTTTTAAGCCAACTGAAAAGTTTAATGGTAATTGGTCAGTACTTGAAAGTAAAAGCAGAGAATGGGAAAAAATGTACCGTGAACGATGGAGTCACGACAAAGAAGTGAGAACAACACACGGCGTGAATTGCACTGGATCATGTTCATGGAAAGTTTTTGTTAAGAATGGCGTCATTACTTGGGAAAATCAACAAACAGATTATCTTAGTTGTGGTCCAGAAATGCCGGAATATGAACCAAGAGGATGTCCTAGAGGTGCATCATTTTCATGGTATGAATATAGTCCATTAAGAGTTAAATATCCCTATATCAGAGGTCAACTTTTAGAATTATGGCAAGAAGCACTTGAAGAAAATCATGGAAACAAAATAGCTGCATGGGCATCTATTGTAGAAGATGAAGAAAAAGCAAAACGTTATAAACAAGCACGTGGTATGGGTGGTCATGTAAGATCAAATTGGAAAGATGTAACTGATATTATTGCTGCTCAATTATTATATACCATCAAAAAGGACGGTCCAGATAGAATAGCTGGATTCACACCTATTCCAGCGATGTCTATGGTGAGCTATGCAGCTGGCGCACGATTCATTAATTTATTAGGCGGAGAAATGTTAAGTTTTTATGATTGGTATGCTGATTTACCACCAGCATCACCTCAAATTTGGGGAGAACAGACAGATGTTCCTGAATCAAGTGAATGGTATAACGCTGCTTACTTGATTATGTGGGGTTCAAACGTGCCATTAACACGAACACCAGATGCGCACTTTATGACAGAAGTGAGATATAAAGGGACTAAAGTCGTTTCTATCGCGCCGGATTATGCTGAAAATGTAAAATTTGCTGATAATTGGTTAGCACCTAACCCAGGTACTGATGCTGCAGTTGCTCAAGCAATGACACATGTTATTTTACAAGAATATTATATCAACAATCCTAATTCACGATTTATTAATTATGCTAAACAATATACAGATATGCCTTTTGTATTAATGTTAGATCAAGATGACAATGGTTTGAAAGCAGGCCGATTTTTAAGAGCAAGTGATCTTGGACAAGATACAACAAACGGAGAATGGAAGCCTGTGTTATTTGATAACTTATCAAATCAACTAGTTGTTCCAAATGGCACGATGGGACAACGTTGGGAAGATGGTAAACAATGGAATCTTAAATTAGAAGATGAAGATGGCAATGTTATTCAACCTAGTTTATCCATGGATGAAAGCGATTTTGAATTACAACAAATTCAATTTCCATATTTTGATAGCAATGGTGATGGTGTCTTTGAACGCCCTATACCTACTAAGAAGATTAAATTAGCTAATGGTGATGAAAGATATATTACTACTGTATATGATTTGATGGTTAGTCAATATGGTATCAAACGTTTTAATCATGAATTAGAAGCGACGGGATATGATGATTCGCATTCTAAATATACACCTGCATGGCAGGAAGACATTACAGGTATAAAATCTAGTTTAGTCGTTCAAGTTGCAAAAGAATTTGCCCAAAACGCTATAGACACAGAAGGGCGTTCAATGATCATTATGGGTGCTGGTATCAACCACTGGTTTAATTCCGATACAATTTATCGTTCGATTTTAAATTTAATTATGTTATGTGGCTGTCAAGGAGTAAATGGTGGCGGTTGGGCACACTATGTTGGACAAGAAAAATGTCGACCTATTGAAGGTTGGAATACGATTGCATTTGCTAAAGATTGGCAAGGACCACCTCGTTTACAAAATGGTACAAGTTGGTTCTATTTCGCGACAGATCAATGGAAATATGAAGAATCAAATGTCGATAAATTGAAATCACCTTTAGCGAAACATATTAAACATCAACATCCAGCTGATTACAATGTTACAGCTGCTAAATTAGGTTGGTTACCATCGTATCCTCAGTTTAATAAGAATAGTTTGTTATTCGCAGAAGAAGCTAAAGAAAATGGTGATGATTCAAATGAAGCCATATTAAAACGTGCGATTAATGAAGTGAAAACGAAACAAACAAAATTTGCAGTAGAAGATCCGGATTTAAGAAAAAACCATCCTAAAACATTATTCGTATGGCGTTCTAATTTAATCTCTAGTTCTGCTAAAGGACAAGAATATTTTATGAAACATTTATTAGGTACAAAATCAGGATTATTAGCATCACCAAACGAAGATGATAAACCTGATGAAATTCAATGGCGAGAAGAAACAACAGGTAAATTAGATTTACTCGTATCACTCGATTTTAGAATGACAGCGACGCCATTATATTCGGATATTGTTTTACCAGCAGCAACTTGGTATGAAAAACATGATCTTTCTTCTACTGATATGCATCCTTATGTTCATCCATTTAATCCAGCCATAGATCCATTGTGGGAGTCTCGATCAGATTGGGATATTTATAAAACACTCGCTAAAGCAGTGTCAGAAATGGCGAAGGATTATCTACCAGGTACATATAAAGATGTCGTAACAACACCGTTAGGTCATGATTCCAAACAAGAAATAGCAACACCATTAGGTATCGTAAAAGATTGGTCTAAAGGAGAGATAGATGCCATACCCGGTAAAACCATGCCTAACTTTACAATCGTAGAACGTGACTACACGTTAATTTACGATAAATATGTTTCTGTTGGACCGAAATTAGAGACAGATAATGTAGGGGCACATGGCGTTAGTTTTAGCGTGAAGGAACAATACGAAGAATTAAAAAGTATGCTAGGGACTTGGAATGATAAAGACCCTAATTCTATCAAAAATGATAAACCAAGAATTCACTCTGCTCGAAATGTAGCAGATGCAATGTTGAATATTTCATCTGCTACAAATGGTAAATTATCACAAAAATCTTATCAAGACTTAGAAAAACAAACAGGTATGACGTTAACAGATATTTCAAGTGAACGTGCGTCTGAAAAAATAACATTTTTAAATATTGGTTCTCAACCTAGAGAAGTTATACCAACTGCAGTGTTCCCTGGATCAAATAAAAATGGACGACGTTATTCACCATTTACAACTAATATTGAACGACTCGTTCCTTTTAGAACGTTAACTGGTCGTCAAAGTTACTATATTGATCATGAGGTTTTCCAACAATTTGGAGAAAGTTTACCGATTTACAAACCTACGTTACCGCCAATGGTATTTGGTACTAAGGATAAACAAATTAAAGGTGGCACTGATACTTTAATTCTGCGTTATCTTACACCACATGGTAAATGGAATATTCACTCTATGTATCAAGATAATAAACATATGTTAACGCTATTTAGAGGTGGTCCAACAGTTTGGATTTCTGATGAAGATGCTAAAGAACACAACATTCAGGATAACGATTGGTTAGAAGTATATAACCGAAATGGTGTCGTTACTGCGAGAGCTGTTATTTCACACAGAATGCCTAAAGGTACCATGTTTATGTATCATGCACAAGATAAACATATTCAAACGCCAGGTTCTGAAATTACAGATACTAGAGGTGGATCACATAACGCACCAACACGAATTCATTTGAAACCAACACAGTTAATAGGTGGCTATGCTCAAATTAGTTATCATTTCAATTATTATGGACCAATTGGTAATCAAAGAGATGTATATGTAGCAGTAAGAAAGATGAAGGAGGTCAATTGGCTTGAAGATTAAAGCGCAAATAGCAATGGTGTTGAATTTAGATAAATGTATAGGTTGTCATACTTGTAGCGTTACTTGCAAAAACACATGGACAAATCGACCTGGGGCAGAATATATGTGGTTTAATAATGTTGAAACAAAGCCTGGTACAGGATATCCCAAACGTTGGGAGGATCAAGAGCACTATAAAGGCGGTTGGGTATTGAATCGAAAAGGCAGATTACAACTTAAATCTGGTAGCAAGTGGTCTAAAATAGCCCTTGGAAAAATCTTCTATAATCCTGATATGCCATTAATTCAAGATTATTATGAGCCATGGAATTATAACTATGAGCATTTAACAACAGCTAAGGCAGGTCAACACTCACCAGTAGCAAGAGCTTACTCTGTTATTTCTGGAGAAAAGATGGATATTGAATGGGGACCTAACTGGGAAGATGATTTAGCTGGTGGTCATGTGACTGGACCTAAAGATCCAAATATTCAAAAGATAGAAGAAGATATCAAGTTTCAATTTGATGAAACCTTTATGATGTACCTACCAAGATTGTGTGAACATTGTCTTAATCCAAGTTGTGTTGCATCTTGTCCATCAGGAGCTATGTATAAAAGAGATGAAGATGGTATTGTTTTGATCGACCAAGATGCATGTCGTGGATGGCGTTATTGTATGACTGGATGCCCTTATAAAAAAGTTTATTTTAACTGGAAAACGAATAAGGCCGAAAAATGTACATTTTGCTTCCCTAGAATTGAAGCAGGCATGCCTACAGTCTGCTCAGAAACCTGTACAGGTCGAATGAGATATTTAGGCGTATTATTATATGATGCTGACAGAGTGGAAGAAATGGCGTCGACTGAAAATGAACAAGATTTATATGAAAAACAATTGGAATTATTTTTAGATCCATTTGATGAAGAAGTCATTGCGCAAGCTGAAAAAGATGGTGTCAATCATGAATGGATTGAAGCGGCACAACAGTCACCGATTTATAAATTAGCAATTGAATATAAATTAGCATTCCCATTGCATCCAGAGTATAGAACTATGCCAATGGTGTGGTATTGCCCACCATTAAGCCCAATTATGAGTTATTTTGAAGGTAAAAATTCAGAACAAGATCCGGATATGATTTTCCCTGCCATAGAAGAAATGCGCTTACCGATAGAATATTTGGCGAACATGTTTACAGCCGGTGCTACAAAACCGGTCAAACAAGCACTACAGAAAATGGCTATGATGAGAAGTTATATGAGAGCACAAGTGACTCAAAAAGATTTCGATGTTGAACGTTTAACGCAACTAGGACTTACTGAACGTCAAACGAAAGATATGTATCGATTATTAGGTTTAGCCAAATATGAAGAACGATTTGTGATACCGACGACACATAAAGAAACTTATTTAGATACTTATCACGCTCAAGGTTCGCAAGGTTATGGTGGTGAAAACTTCGGCGTTAATTGTGAAGGATGCGGCGTCGCTGTTGCTACGGACAAATCAGGTCAAGACATTTATAACGAGCGGTTTTATGGAGGGATTTTCCGTGATTAACTTTGACAATTTATATCGATATCAAGACAGTTTAGGATATATCGCAATGCAATTATGCTTCCCTGAGAAAAAGACATTTAATGAAAATATATTTAACGAAGTCATCGATCCTAGTCATCCGGGGTATGAAGACCTAATAGCATTTAGAGAACAGATGATGCAATATACGTTATCTGAAATTCAACAAATATATACAGATACCTTTGATTTTAGCAAAAAAGCACCATTATATATGACCTATAATCAATTCGACACTCAAAAAGAGAGAGGCCAAATGTTAGCAAAACTCAAAGTTTTGTACGAAATGTTTGGATTAAAAATGGTAGATAATGAATTGTCAGATTATCTACCATTGATGCTACAATTTTTACAGACAATAGAATGGCGTGGCGATGAAAGGGCAGAAGAAAATATTCAATTAGTCATCATGATTATTGAAGATGGAACATTTGTAATGGCAAATGAACTTGGAAAACAAAATCATCCATATGGGTACGTAATACAAGCATTAAGAAAGACTTTGAAATTATGTTTAGAAGTACCAGAAGGGGTGGCTCAACATGATTAATCAATTTTTATGGGTCATTTATCCATACTTATGTTTAGCTATATTTATCATAGGACACATTGCAAGATATAAGTATGACCAGTTTTCTTGGACTGCAAAGTCTAGCGAATTAATTGAGAAAAAGAGACTGAAATGGGGAAGCTTGCTATTTCATTTAGGCGTAATTCCAGTTTTCTTTGGACATGTAGTTGGTCTTGTTATACCGAAATATTGGATGGACTCATTAGGGATTGATGAGCATATGTACCATTTTGGAGCAGTCTATATTGGTAGTATTTTTGGTATAATGACGTTAATAGGTATGTTGTTACTTACTGCTAAAAGAATTACAATTAAAAATGTAAGGCGTTTAAGTTCATTTTCGGATATTTTTGTAAATATTCTTTTATTAATTATTATCTTCATGGGATGTTACTCTACAATAGTTACGAATATCATGCATATCGACTTTAATTATCGTGAAACCATTTCAGTATGGTTTAGACAACTCTTTATGTTTAAACCGCACGCAGATTTGATGGCCAATGTACCATTGCAATTTAAATTACATATGGTATTAGGGTTTACCATTTTTGCATGTTGGCCATTTACGCGTTTAGTTCATGTATGGAGTGTACCATTATCGTATACAAGTAGAAGGTACATTATTTATCGAAAAAATAAACTATAGTAATTCAAAGGTGGAAATAGTATGATGCCAGATTCAATGTTCGAAAGCCAAAGTTTTCAAGAAAATATTGATAGAATTAGATTAGAACAAGGTTTTGATTTTGCGGCGTTAGCTTTTTATGAATCAGCGAGCACCTATTCACCTATAAAATGGCAATATGTATCAGGTAACAATAATGATAGATATAAATTGATTATATTACGTAAAGGTCGAGGTCTAGCTGGTAATGTGATGAAAACGGGAAAGAGAATGATCATTGCTAATGTAGATATGGCCTTAACACCTGATGAAAAGGTGAAGTTTCCTATATTATTAAGTGAAAATTTAACGGCGGTCATAGCTATTCCACTTTGGTATCAACAACAGGTGTATGGGGTTATGTTGTTTGGCCAAAGAAATCATAAGCCATTACCAATTAATGTGTATGATATAGATATTTATAAACAATTAGGCATATTTAATGAAGAAATTTAGGTGATTAACTTGACGGTTAATAATGAACAACTTGAAGTGTTGCTAAGACGTTACTTTGAAAGCACAAATGAAAAGATTGTTTTTGTGAATAATAGCGGAAAGATTATAGCAATGAATGAAGCAGCTAAAGAAGTTATTTCGGAAGAAGAAAATTATAGTGCAATGACGAATGCGATTTGTAGACGATGCGAAGGTTACACGAATGAGTATGACGTACAGTCATGTAGAGATTGCTTTTTAGATGTAGCACAACCTCATCATTCACAATTCCAAGTATTTATGAAAACAAAAAACAGAAAAATCGCACCATTTACAGCTTCTTATCAAACCATAGATCCGGTTAAAGGTATTAATGCATTTACATTGCAAGATGTTGCACCTCAAATTGAACGACAAGAAAAAATGAATCAACGCCGAATGATGAGAAAAACAATATTCGCGCAAGAAAATGAACGTAAGCGTATATCTAGAGAACTACATGATAGTGTTATTCAAGAAATGTTGAATATTGATGTTCAATTACGTTTGTTAAAATATCAACAAGATAAAGAGAAAATATTGAATGATGTTAAAAATATTGAAGGTTTAATGTCACAACTCGTTGACGATGTCAGACATCTATCAGTTGAATTGCGTCCTGCATCTTTAGATGATTTAGGATTAGAGGCAGCATTTAAATCTTATTTTAAACAATTCGAAGAAAATTATGGTATGCAAATTAATTATGTTTCTAATATCGTTAATCATCGCTTTGATAGCGAGGTGGAAACCGTCGTGTATCGAGTTGTGCAAGAGGCTGTTTATAATGCTTTAAAATATGCTGGTGTTAGTGAAGTAGAAGTCACTATTCAACAAAATGAACTGACGTTAATCGCTGAAATTATTGATAGAGGACAAGGATTTGATCCGTCTTCCAAACCGAGAGGATCTGGACTAGGGTTATATGGAATGAAAGAGCGATCCGAACTTGTTGGAGGGAATTTAAATATTGAGACGCATATAGGTAAAGGAACGATTATTACTTTAGAAGTACCACTGTAAATTAATTTTTGGGGGAATAATGTTGAAAATAGTTATTGCCGATGATCATGCAGTTGTTAGAACCGGTTTCTCTATGATATTGAACTATCAAGAGGATATGGAAGTAGTTGCTACCGCTGCTGATGGTGTAGAGGCCTATCAAAAAGTTTTGGATTTTAAACCTGATGTACTATTAATGGATTTAAGTATGCCACCAGGTGAATCAGGGCTTATCGCAACGAGTAAAATTCATGAAAGTTTTCCTGAAACAAAGATTTTAATCTTAACAATGTATGATGATGAAGAGTATTTATTTCATGTATTGAGGAACGGTGCGAAAGGTTATATTTTGAAAAACGCACCTGATGAACAACTATTGCTTGCTATTAGAACAGTTTATAATGGTGAGACATATGTTGATATGAAATTGACCACCTCATTAGTGAATGAATTTGTGAATAGTAGTAATCAGGAATATACAGATACATCAGATCCATTCAAAGTGTTATCCAAACGAGAATTAGAGATATTGCCATTAATAGCAAAAGGCTATGGCAATAAAGAAATAGCAGAAAAACTATTTGTATCAGTTAAAACAGTAGAAGCACATAAAACACACATTATGAACAAACTAGAATTAAAATCAAAACCAGAACTCGTAGAATACGCCATGAAAAAGAAACTCCTAGAATTTCAGAGCCCCTTATCGCATTAGCGATTAGGGGCTCTTATGCATTAGCGCAAGCTAAGGCGAACCGAAGAGAAAAATCGCTTTAGCGATTAGGGGCTCTTATGCATTTAAAGAAGTACTTCCATTTTCAATGGTTAGTACTTCTTACGCAGTAGCGAAAGCTACTGTGATCCTTTTTAATAGGGGAATTACATAGTCGAATAAGGGATTATCCTAATGTTCAACTTTTCACAAAGTCGATAAAATCAAATTAAGATTAGTTCTATGTTCATTAATAGAGTTATTGAAGGTCAAACCCGCATAGTACTAATAAATAAATGAATTCGACGAGGGTGAAAATATGGACAAGACAAAAGGTGGATTTCAGCTCACATTACAAACACTTAGCTTAGTAGTTGGTTTTATGGCATGGAGCATTATTTCTCCATTAATGCCATTTATTTCTCAAGACATTAAAATTTCAGCTGGACAACTATCCATTATTTTAGCAATACCAGTCATTTTGGGATCAATATTACGTGTTCCTTTTGGATATTTAACTAATATTATTGGAGCCAAATGGGTATTTTTCTGTAGTTTTATAGTGCTTTTATTTCCCATTTACTTTTTAGGGCAAGCACAATCACCAAAAATGATGATGTTATCTGGATTCTTTCTTGGTGTGGGTGGTGCTATATTCTCAGTAGGTGTTACATCAATTCCAAAATATTTCCCAAAAGATAAAGTAGGATTAGCGAATGGTATTTATGGTATGGGAAACATTGGGACAGCGATTTCATCATTTTTAGCACCGCCAATTGCAGGGATTATTGGTTGGCAAACAACAGTTAGAAGTTATTTAATTATTATTGCTATATTTGCAGTATTAATGTTTATATTTGGAGATAACCATGAGCCTAAAGTAAAAGTACCGCTAATATCTCAAATGAAAATCTTATTTAAAAATTATAAACTATACTATACAAGTCTTTGGTACTTTATTACATTTGGTGCGTTTGTAGCTTTTGGACTATTTTTGCCAAACTATCTGGTGCAACATTTTGGTATAGATAAAGTTGATGCAGGCATTCGTTCAGGTATATTTATTGCTTTAGCGACCTTCCTGAGACCAGTCGGAGGCATATTAGGTGATAAACTAAATGCAGTTAAGGTTCTAATGGTAGATTTTATCATTATGATTACAGGTGCATTGATTTTAGGTTTCTCTAATCACATCGCATTATTTACCATAGGATGTTTAATGATAAGTGTGTGTGCAGGTATTGGTAATGGTCTTATTTTTAAATTAGTACCATCATATTTCGCGAAAGAAGCTGGATCAGCGAATGGTATTGTATCAATGATGGGGGGACTAGGCGGCTTTTTCCCACCATTAGTAATCACTTATGTTACAGGGGTAACAGGTTCAAGTCATTTAGCATTTATCTTTTTAGCTATTTTCGGACTCATCGCATTAATCACAATGGTTCATTTAAATAAAAAAGAAGCATAAATATATAACACCCTCATCTTGGTTATACCGTGACGAGGGTGTTATTTTTTGATTTATAATATAGATATAGTTGTTGCGTCTTCAGAATCGTGTTGTTGTTTAGGTAAGCGTATATTTAAGACGCCATCCTCAAATGTTGCTTTGATTAAATCTTTATCTACATCCTCAAATTCAAATCGACGGACAAGTTCTCCGTTAGAACGTTCATTCAATTGCGCTTGTCCATGATGAGGTTCTAGAAACTTATTAGCTTTAATCGTTAATGTATGATGATCAAAAGTTAATGATATATTTTCCTTTTTTACGCCTGCAAGTTCAGCTTCTATTAAATAATGATCACTTTCATTATATAGGTTGGCGGGAAATGCTTGTGAGGAAAACTGATTAAACACTTGCTTACCTAAATCTCTAAACATATCAGTAGGGTCATTTTTTAAAAATGCATTGTTAAAGAAGTCATTACTAGGCATACGATTCGCTCCTTTTAATTAACTAAATTTGAATCATATTTAATTGTAGATTCATTATATGTACTGTTTAGGGTGAGGTAAAGTAAAAAGGATTTATGGAGTGATTATTAGTTCTAGAGAATACAGACAAAAGCTTACAATATGAAACATTTGTTCACATAACTTGGATTTACATGTATAAAAGAAAGATATGAATGTTGAGGGAAAGTTTACTTTTGTCTTTTTCTCTATAGAAGTATTACTTTTCTGTGGATTTATCAAAGTTTTTAGAAACAAACATTTGAAGATGGTTGATTAATTCTTTCGCTTCGTTAACGTCGATATCAAATTCGCCAAATACTTTTAGTGACACTTCAGATAATGGTTTTTTAATACTTTTACCATGATCAGTCAGTGAAATTTGAAGGTTTCTTTCATCTTTTTCTTCACGAGTTCGAACGACGTAATTTTTCTTTTCTAATTTTTTTAGTAATGGTGTTAAAGTGCCTGAATCTAAGAAAACTCTATCACCTAAAGTTTTGATGTTAAGTTTCTCATCTTCTTCAATCGCCATTAGCACTATATAACCAGTGTACGTGAGTTCGTATTCCTTTAAATAACTAGAATACTTTTTGATAATTTCTTTAGATGAAACATAGAATAAAAAGCATAATTGTTTGCTTAAATAACTATTTTCTACATACATTAAATCACTCCTTGTTAAGCTAACAATATTATGAAGTGTATGACTTGTCAAGTGCCGTTCTAAGTGATATAGGCAAATTGCTTTTCATTTAAAAATTACAAAATTATAATAAAACTTAATTGTTTTGTAATATCAAACGACTTATTTAGAAAGAGGAGAACTTTATGGAAAGAATCTCAAAATTTGATGATGTATTAAAAGGAAGAAAATCTGTAAAAGTATTTGATACCGAATATATAATTAGTCACGAAGAAATGGATGAAATGATTCAAAAAGCAACGAAAGCACCATCATCCGTAAATATGCAACCATGGAGATTAATGGTAGTGGATTCTGAAGAAGGTAAAGAGAAAATCTTACCATCATTTGGGATGAACTCAAGACAAGTGAACACATCTTCTGCGATGATTATTGTTTTTGGTGATTTAAAAAATTATGAAAAAGCTGAACAAATTTATGGTGATGCAGTAAGTAAAAAACATATGACTGAAGAGATTAAAGATAAAATGTTAAGTTGGGTGCTTCCTCATTATAAAGGGCTATCAAGAGAAGGCATGAAAGATATCGTAAATATTGATAGTAGTTTAATGGCGATGCAATTTATGCTTGTAGCTAAATCTCATGGCTATGATACGAATCCAATCGGTGGATTTGATAAAGCTAATATTGCAGACGTTTTAGGTTTAGATAGTGATCGTTTTGTACCTGTTGTAGCTATTGCAGTAGGTAAAGGGGCGCAAGAAGCGCATGAATCAGTACGTTTGCCACTTGATGATGTTAGACAATATTTATAATAACGTATAGACAAGCGTTTAAGTACAAAATTCAGATAAGAATATTTTGTTACAAAAGTTTTATAAGACTTTAAAAATGTATGCTTTTCGTTCATACTAATTAAGATAAGGCAAAAGGAGTCTATAAAATGAGTAGGAAACAGAAATTAATTAGAATTATTATTATATTAATCATTTCGTTAGTTTTAGCATTTGCATTTTTCTTCGCACTTAAAACATATCAAGGCCATAAAAATATTGAAATGGTCGATAGTTATTTTAAAGAACATCATCTAAAAGATAAGATAAAAAAAGAAGAAACATTATATAGTGCTAAAAAAGGTGTGTATTATAAGGAAGTTATTTTTAAAGATGAGCCTAAAGTAACTTACGTGATACAACCTATAAGTACAAATAAAGGTATCTTTGCAGAAGGTTTTGATACTGAAACTAAGAAAAGTCTAAAGAGTGCTAAACATAATTACTTTAATAAAAATTATAAGCCCTCAAATTAGTCAAAATATTTTTAGGTTATCGATTTAAAAAATCGGTAACCTTTTTTTCTTATTGTGTAAGTTTAATATGTAGTTAGAATTGTGATTAAAACAATAAAAATGGTAAAAGTAACCGTAGTAAAATACTCTGGTTTCACAAATATTTAGAAATTTCAACACAATTATTTGTATTTGTTATTTAAAAAATTATAGCTATTTTTAAGTTATCTGATATAATTAAGTGATGTCAGATGAAGGGGAGTTTGCAATATGGCTCTATTCAAGAGAAAAATTAGTCTTCCAGTGCAAGTATTAATTGCGTTGGTTCTAGGTGTTGTCGTTGGACTTATATTATATGGAAATGAAGAAGCGGCTAACTACATAAAGCCATTTGGAGACGTCTTTTTAAACTTAATTAAAATGATCGTTATTCCAGTTGTGTTCTGTTCTTTAGCGTTATCTATTTCGAACGTAGGGGAGTCGAAAACTGTAGGTCGCTATGGATGGAAAACAATACTTTACTTTGAGATTATAACAACAATCGCTATTGGTCTTGGGATTATTTTTGGTAACTTGTTCAAACCAGGTTCTGGACTTGATCCATCCAAACTACCAAAGGGCGATATTTCTAAATATCAATCATCTGCACACGCTGCAGAACAATCTACATACGGTAATCATTTTATTGATACCATTGTAAACATTGTACCTACAAACTTTTTTGAAGCTTTAACTAAAGGAGAATTATTACCAATTATCTTCTTTGCTGTATTCTTCGGTTTAGGCTTAGCTGCCATCGGTGAAAAAGCAGAACCTGTTAAATCTTTCTTAAGTGGTACATTAGAAGCAGTATTCTGGATGATTAACAAAATTTTAAAATTAGCACCATTAGGTGTCTTTGCATTTATTTGTACAACCATTATTACATTTGGTGCATCAGCTTTACTTCCTCTACTTAAACTTGTATTAGTTGTCGTCTTCGCGATGGTATTCTTTGTAGTTGTAGTATTAGGAATTGTAGCAAGAATGTGTGGCATAAGTATTTTCTCTATTATGAAAATACTAAAAAGTGAAATTCTTTTAGCTTTCTCAACATCAAGCTCAGAAGCTGTATTACCAGTAATGATGAAAAAGATGGAAAAATTTGGTTCACCAAAAGAAATTACATCATTTGTTATACCAATTGGATATACATTTAACCTAGACGGTTCAGCATTGTACCAATCAATCGCTGCTTTATTCGTCGCACAAATGTATGGTATGCATTTAACGTTAACAGAACAAATTGTGTTAATGTTAACATTAATGCTTACATCAAAAGGTATGGCAGCAGTTCCAGGTACTTCAATCGTTGTTTTATTAACAACATTAGGTGCAATGGGATTACCAGCTCAAGGACTTGCATTAATTATAGGAGTTGACCGTTTATTAGACATGGTACGTACAGTCGTTAACGTTATGGGTAACGCTTTATCAACTGTAGTTATCGCAAAATGGGAAAACTTATATGATAAGAAACAAGGCCAAGAGTATTTAAAATCACTATAAAATAATAAATCTGACATTTTTAGAGCCCCTTATCGCTTTAGCGATTAGGGGCTCTTATGCATTAGCGCAAGCTAAGGCGAACCGAAGAGGAGAAAATCGCATTAGCGATTAGGGGCTCTTATGCATTTAAAGAAGTACTTCCATTTTTAATGGTTAGTACTTCTTACGCAGTAGCGAAAGCTACTGTGAACCTTAAAAGCACTTCCATTTTTAATGGTTAGAGGCAGTGGATGACTGGTAAGTTACTACGCGATGCTTGTAACAAACCTAGTCATCTTGTGCCGGTGAAGAACGACGAAATATAAAATTTCTGTTCTTCACCCTCTTACGCAGTAGCGAAAGCTACTGTGACCCTTAAAAGTACTTCCATTTTTAATGGTTGGAATTATGTGAATACGAGCAATATATACAAATAAAAAGGAAGCAAGCCATTGATGACTTGCTTCCTTTTTATATTACATATGCATATGTCCCATATCATGGATTTGAGTCATTAATCCATGTGGTACATCGTCATGATCTACTTTTTTCACTTTAGCAATTTTGCCAGTTTTTTCGTTCTTAGTAATCATAACAAAATCTTCTTTTTTAACAGATACTTTTGCATCTGATGGAAGTTTAATGTTCTTTTCAATTTTTTCGTCTTTTTCACTAATCATTTTATCTATTGTAGTATCATTTTTCATAACACCATAGTATGTTTCTTTTTTGCCGCCAGCCATCATTGCGACAACTAAAACAATACATACAATAAGCATAATTGCGATAAGACCAAAACCTAGTCCTTTTTTACTCTTCATTATATATTCTCCTTTAGTATTGTTGTTTTCTATTTCATTTATACAGAAAATTAGAGTAATTTGCAATTAAATTCAAAATATAAGTGTTTATTATTAATTGGAAAATTCATAAAATATACGCATTTGTCATTAATTAACAAAAAATATATCTGAAAGGATTAATTTTACGGATTAGTATTGGACGATCCATTGGTCGTACAAGTTGAGTCACGTAAATGTTTTTATACATAAGCTCCTCTATCATTTAGTTAAGTGGCATTTATTCAATTACATGTGTAAATGTGATATTAAATATAAAAAAGCACAAAGATGATTTATATTTTTTAATCGCCTTTGTGCTATGATTTTGGAGTTGTGTTCTATACTCGCTATATCATTATAATTCAATTGTGAAAGGTGTATCTAAATCTTTGTCATTCATTAGTTTGATAGACTTAGGAATAACTTTTAACACACATAATTCAGGGTCTTTATTAGAATCAAAGAATGATTTGTCCTGTGTTTCCCATAACCAATCAATGACTTTTTGATCTTTAACAACTTCAATCGTTGCATCAATTTCAACAAAGCTATGATTAGTAGTCTCATTATAACCTAATAAAATATAGGCATAAGGATTATCTTCAATCTCTTCAACTTTAATTGAGTTGATATTTGTCTTAGTATAAAGCGTTAATTCATCATTATAAAACACCATATATCTACTATTAGGTTTATTATTAAAAGCAGTAGATAATACACCGACTTTAGAATGATCTAATACTTTTTCAATCGCTTCTGTTGCTTTTTGATTATCCAATATAATCATCTCCTTAGTGACAACTATATCCTTAAATGACCATTGTTAAACTTTAGCTATATTTAAATCATTAATTAGGTTTAATACAAACATACTTCACTTCATCGTGTTTTAAAATCAACTTGATATCTTGATTATCGTGTTCTAGGAGTGACAATTCAGTTTTTGGGTGATTCGAACGTTCTAGTTGTTCAACCATCTCCTTATCAAGAAACAGTTGTTGTCTACTCTTCGGTAATAAATTATCAATAGTGCCATGTTCATTATTCAACGTTTGGATAGTAATTAATGAATTTGCTTTTAAATGATTTTTAAATATGAATTCTAGTTGTGTATCAGATAAATATCGATCATTGATTTTATTAAATAAAATAAAATGATAATTACCATCTTTTCGGCTCATGATGTAATTATTAGAAATTTGAATAGGTTCATTCACAAATGCATGTGCCATTTTATAAATATGAATGAGGGGAAGTGCATTACCGAATTCATTAAATAGAGAAATATAAATTGACCCCGTTGCAATCAATTGGTAACTAATGCCACCACCATAGCGTAATAGCGCAATAATATGACACACTAAGTCGGCGAGTTGTAATGGATGTGTACCGTTGTTAGTATATTTGAAACATTTTAATGATAAATAATCATACACAAAGCGTGTGGAGTCTATACCAGAATCCATGATAAATTGCTTATAATTATCAAAATGAGTGGTTGTATGATTATATGTTTTCCTTTTGTTAATCAAGGATAATGTCGTTTCTATATTTTCAATATCTATTAAATAATAATCAAAATTGAGTCTTCTTAAAATATCATATGTTTTATCTAACGTTTGTTCTTGATGCAATAATCCATCTATAGTCACACCATATTTGATATCTCTATTTTTATTTCTAATTTTTAAATGACATAGATGAATATCATGTATGGTCATTGTTGCTGAATCAAAAATGAGCATCAGTTTGACTGTCTTTTTATTTAATTGATAGTCTGTATGACCTTGTAAAAACATCAAGACGAAATGATTAACTGCCTTAAAATCCTCTTTGGATTTAATGGTCATTGCCAAGCCGATATGTCGTTCGAATAATTTATCAAAGCATCTATATAATAAATGATAATTGATTTGATTCGTTGTTAAATCCTTTATATCGTTGATAAGTATGACCGGTTCAGGTAAAAATGAAAAGTCTATATCGAAATAGTCATTGAAGGTGAAGTGAAATAATTCATTGAAATTATCAAGTCGGATAAATGCTTTGGAAGCTTTTGAATGATCTTTAGGATCAAAATGTTCTAAGTCAATTTTCGTAATTTCTGTAGTTATTTGATCATTAAAATTAAAGTTTTCTATGAGTGGTAAAAATGCCTCATTATCGTAATCAACAATGTTTAAATGTGGCATAGTATCAATTTGATTGATATAAGTACGATATTGTTTAGGGCTAAATTGTAAATAGTTTTTAAATTGATTAGTAAAATTGGTATGACTAGTAAAACCAGATGTTTCGGATATAGCGTTGATTGATAAATGAGAGGTCATAAGTAGATTAATAGAATGACATAATTTTAGACTTGTAAAGTAGTCTTTAAAATTCATATTCAAATATCGATTAAATAAATTAGAACAATAAGATTCAGAAATACTACTATTATGAGCAACATCCTTTAAAGAAATTGGCTGAGTCAATTGTTCATCTAGAAATTGAAGACAATTTGCAAATAAAGGAGAATTTACTGCAATGTTAGGTATATAATTGCCTTCTAATTTTATTACTGCTTCTTTATATAAGGTTTGTATGATTTTAGAGCAGACTTGTTGGTCTTTATGGTCTTTTGAATCTTGTTGTAATAATTGAAGTAATAGCGTTTTGATGTAATCACTTGATTGCAATAAATGTCTATCAAAGTAACATTCAAAAAACGACGTATCTTCTATGTAGAAATAAAAAATAGGTATATTTAATTGAACTAAATGTGTCGCATTTTTTATTTCATATATATCACCATGATTAATAATTGCAATATGAGCATCTAAATCTTTAAGTTCACCGTTAATTTTAATCCTTAATTCATGACTTAATGAAAATAATATGATGATTTGATTAATATTACGACATGGCTGCGTTTGATGTTGAGTGAATAGGGATAAATGGCATGACATGTTATGTGATGTGACTCCTCTTAGTTTTTTAGTATTAAAATATAATAATCACTTATAAATTGTTCAAATTGAATATATATGAGAATATTCATAGTCTAAGTCATTTAATATGCGATTGAATAATAATAGTTATTATAATAGATTTTCATTCAAATAGTAATAGTTAAAAATAAAAGTTATTATAGCAATTTTTGTGAAAACGTAGTCAATTTTGTGTTGTTTGCAATACAAATGGAAATTTAGAAATGTAGTAAAGAGTATTTGGAAATTTTCAATAGAGTGAGAATGAAATATTTAGTGGATAATAATAATAGATTTCAATCCAAAAGAAATTTAAAACATTTAAATCTTGGATTGTTAATCTGTGGTTTTAAATGTACGTTATATTCACATCTTAGATATAACAACAAAAGAGAGAGACAACACAGAATCACATACGCCATATTTAGTGAATAAATAATCAACTTAAAATAAGAATAAACATCGAGATTTAACGCATACAATCCTTATTTCTTCATCACACATAAACTCTATGTGTAAAGGCATAATGACATTGGTTTGAAATCTTTAAGATATATCAACTAGAACATGCAGCTGATTTTGACCAATATAGAAATAGGGTGGCATCCTGAGAAATCACATCTTCTGAAAATTAAAGTATGATGAAGCATCAATTTTTAAGTAGCGATTTTTATAATCATTAATTTGAAATACTCCCCCCGAAGTGATAACAAATTAAATGAAGCATGACAATAACTTTCACTGGATGTTATAGCATTAAGTTCTATTTATTGTTTATTATTATTTTGTGATACATCTTAGAATTAATCTTTCTTTAGAATTTAACATAATGTACATTTAATGTGGATTAAAGGTGACTACCTTTTTGACACAAAATTAAGAGGTTGAGATATAAAGCTTTTTGCTCTGGGAAACCGATTAACGGCGTCCCAAAAGCAGGATTATCGGCAGAAGGGACCCAACATAGAGAAATTGGTATTCCAATTTCTGCAAACAATGCAAGTTGGGCAAACACTCACGATTCGACAAAATTTGGAA
Source organism: Staphylococcus sp. 510 (assembly GCF_057219715.1). Classification (NCBI taxonomy): domain Bacteria; kingdom Bacillati; phylum Bacillota; class Bacilli; order Caryophanales; family Staphylococcaceae; genus Staphylococcus; species Staphylococcus sp. 510. Next base: position 106,549 of record NZ_JBXVVK010000008.1, read on the forward strand.
AACAATTCAAATGAACAAACTCAACTATTGAGTTTGTAAGAACTACTAACCTATGAATAAGGAAGTAGTTCTTTATCATCGTTTGGTTCTGCACAAATCCTTAACGCTTTTGTCACGACCTCTTTTTTATTCATTTAATACTGTACTTTGTTGTATATACTGCACGTTATATTTATCAGCTAATATACTTAAAAATGACATTAAATCATGAATGGATACGTCATGGTTAATAAATAGTTTCTTTAATTTTTGAGCACTTTGCTTTTCTTCGTCAGTAGCCCATTTTTTAAAGTATCCCCACATATGATCATAAGCATTGATGACACTTCCTTGACTGGGTTCAATAGTGATAGCATGTTCAATCATCATACGAATTTCCTCGTAAGAAACTTGCGATTTTAGTTTTTCTCGAATAGCATCATATTGTTTTTGACTATGCAGTAAAACACGATATTTTTCTTCTCGCCATAATTGTTCGATGTGTCCACGTTCTTTCAAGTTGTAGCCCCCTATGCGTATAGTATTCATATATACCCGTATTCATAACTGTTCAATGACATTGATAAAGCTAATACTTTTAAATTTAATCAAAAAGTAAAAAGGTGGTGTTGATTTAATTATTGGAACCGGTTACAATTAAAGTAGTTATTTTGGAACCGGTTCTAAAAATGGGAGGGATTAGACAAATGAACTATAAACAATCTGCAGAAGAGATACTTAATGCCATTGGTGGCGAAGAGAACTTAGATTCAATGGCCCATTGTGCAACCAGACTTAGATTAATATTGAATGATGAGAGTAAAGTTGATGAAGAAGCCTTATCTAAAATGGATGTTGTTAAAGGAACATTTTCAACTGGTGGACAATATCAAATTATTATAGGGTCTGGAACTGTTAATAAAGTATTTAACGAAATGGAACATATCACTGGTAAAGAAGCGTCTACGACTTCTGAAGTGAAAGACAAATCGACTAAAAATATGAATCCATTACAACGATTTGTCAAAATGCTATCTGATATTTTTGTACCAATTATTCCGGCAATCGTAGCTGGTGGTTTATTAATGGGTTTAAACAATCTATTAACAGCTAAAGACTTATTTTATGCAGGTAAATCTTTAATTGAGGTACACAGCCAATTCGCAGGACTAGCAGATATGATTAATATATTTGCGAATGCGCCATTTACATTGTTACCTATTTTAATTGGTTTTAGTGCTGCTAAAAGGTTTGGGGGCAATCCGTTTTTAGGGGCTGCACTCGGTATGATTTTAGTACATCCAAGTTTAATGAATGCCTATGATTTTCCAAAAGCAGTAGAAGCAGGTAAAGCGATTCCACATTGGGATGTATTTGGATTACATATTAACCAAGTGGGTTATCAAGGACAAGTATTGCCTATGCTTGTGGCAGCTTATATATTAGCCACAATTGAAAAGTGGTTGCGTAAAGTAGTTCCAACTGTATTGGACAATTTATTAACACCATTGTTATCTATCTTTATCACAGCGTTTTTAACATTTTTATTTGTTGGCCCAATTACAAGACAACTAGGTTATTGGTTATCTGATGGATTAACTTGGTTATATGAATTCGGTGGTGCTATTGGAGGATTAATTTTCGGTTTATTATATGCACCTATTGTCATTACAGGTATGCATCACAGCTTTATTGCAGTGGAAACAACGCTGATTGCAGATCAAGCTAAAACGGGCGGTTCATTTATATTCCCAATTGCTACGATGTCTAATATGGCACAAGGTGGGGCAGCCTTAGCATCATTCTTTATTATAAAAAATAATAAAAAATTAAAAGGTGTTGCTTCAGCAGCAGGTATTTCAGCAGTTTTAGGTATCACAGAGCCAGCCATGTTTGGTGTTAACTTGAAACTACGATATCCATTTATTGGTGCCATCGTTGGCTCTGGTTTAGGAGCAGCCTATATTTCATTCTTTAAAGTCAAAGCTATTGCATTGGGGACTGCAGGTATACCAGGATTTATTTCAATCAATCCTAACCATGGTGGTTGGTTACATTATCTAATCGGTATGGTCATTGCATTTGTAGTATCTGTGATTGTAACGTTTGTCTTATCTAAAAGAAAAAAATATAAAGAAGTTCAATAAAATAAAAAGATGGACAGTTAGAGTACATTGAACTCTAGTACTGTCCATCTTTTTATATTTAAAACTGGTTATAACTTCTGTTTTCGCCATAAGTATACACTGACAATCGCAACAAGTATCAGTGAGATACCAACAACGATAATCCAAGAAATATAACTATGATCATCTAATGGTAATGGAACATTCATACCAAAGAAACTAAATACGAGTGTTGGAAGGGTTAGTAACACCGTAAACATTGTTAAAGTTTTCATAATGGTGTTCATATCATTAGATAATAGTGATGCATAGGATGTTGTAATACTTTCTAAAATGCGCTGATGTAACTCAGTAGTTTCTATCGCTTGGTTATTTTCAATAATTAAATCTTCCAGTAACTCTTCGTCATCTTCAAATCGTTTAATAGCAGGCAAACGGAATAATTTTTTAATAATGGTATCGTTACCTTTTAATGCGGCTAAAAAGTAGACTAAACTTTTTTCAACTTCCATTAATTTGAAAAGTTGTTTATTTGTAATGTTATTCTTTAATTCTCTTTCAATACGAATTCTTGATTTATTAAGCAATCTTAAGTTTCTATTATAATGGTTCGCAATAGTAGTTAATATTTCTAAAGCGAATCGACTATGAAATTTGAGATTAATATTATCTTGTCTTGAAAAATTCTCTAAGAACTCATTTTCAGCATCACAAATTGTCATAACAATACCATTTCCAATGACGATACCCAGCGGAATCGTAATAAATGATAAAACACTACGATTAGTAGAATTGATTAATGGTAAATCGATAATAATGAGAGAGTATCCAGTGTCTTCATCATATTCGATACGTGCGCTTTCTTCTGAATCTAATGGATCTCGTATAAAATCTTCAGGTAAATGATAGTGATCCATTAAATATTCGATTTCTTCTCTATCAGGTTCAACAACATTAATCCATAATGCTTGTTGATCTATTGGTGTTTCAATAATTTCATTATTAATTTGATTTGAATGTTTATATGCAGTGATCATTTGTTAAAGTCCTTTCAAAGCTTTTTTTCAAACGCATCACTATGTTTATCGAGCAATGTGTTTAATTCATATGGTTATATCTCTGTTCGGCCATAATCCTTAGTGGACCGTAATAAATAATTTTAAAAATGTGTGTCACTAATTCGTCAACAGAGATACGGTTTGAGTCTAATACCCAATACCTAATGATAGATATTGTAGCACCAGATACGTAACTATGAAAATACATTTCAGGGATGCCTTCAATTTTGTTATCGACACTGACTTGATGTTTCATATTATATTGTATCAAATCGCTTATTTTTTCTTCTAAGCGACTTTTTCTTTCTAAACTCAAAATCGTATTGTAAAAGTCTAGATTATCATACACATGTTGAATAATGTTACGCAACACTTTATCAATAAATAATGTTGCTATCATTTCTACATTATCGCCTTGAATCTCTGAGAATTGAGTGAATTTAGAAATTTGTTCTATACACTCATCTTCCATATCAGTGAGGAGTAAATATTTATCTTCATAATGTAAATAAAAAGTACCTCGATTGATGTCAGCTTTATCTGCAATATCTTGAACTGTAATATTTTCAAGGCTTCGTTCTTTCAATAATTGTATGAAAGCATACTTAATTGCAGATTTAGTTTTGCGAACGCGTCTATCTTCTTTCAAAAATGTAAAACCTCCCTTAGTTAATAGACAATATTCATCATTGTGTTCAATAACGGACGTTTTTCTATTAATTGATTGTTGTTTATTTATTTAAACTCATTATAATTGGAAAAGTGATAAATATTCAACACAATGTTGAATTGCTTCAAGGGAGGAAAAGTTATGAATATATTTAAAAGCAAATTACTATGGTTGACACCAATCGCAATCATTTTAATATTAATGATTTTTGCAATTGCATTTTATCCAGCGTTTAATCCTAAACCTAAAGATATGCCAATCGCAATTGTAAATCACGATGAAGGTACTTCTATTCAAGGTAAAAAGATGAATATTGGTGACAAACTAGAAGATAAATTATTAGATAGTGATTCTAAAGCAATCAAATGGGTCAAAGTAGATAGCGAAAAAGATGCTAAACAAGGCATGGAAGATGAAAAATATTATGGCGCTGCTATATTTGAAAAAGATTTTTCTAAACATGCGATGAGTAAAACTCAAAAAGTAGTCATGGACAGCAAAAAAGCTGAAATGAAAGAGAAAGTTGAATCTGGTGAAGTGCCAGCGCAACAAGCACAAATGATGGCTAAAAAAATGGGTAATCAAAGTGTTGATGTCAAACAAGCACAATTAAAAACAATTGTAAGCCAAGGATCAAGTTTACAAGGTTCTCAAATGGCTACAAATGTATTGTCAGGTATGGGTGACAATATTAACAAACAAATTACTAAACAAAGTCTTCAAACATTAGAAAAACAAAATGTTAAAGTTGATGCTAAAGATATTGATTCTGTAACTAACCCTGTTAAAGTGGATAATGAAAAAATCAATAAAGTAAAAGACCATCAAGGTGACGGTAACGCACCATTCTTAATGTTTATGCCAATTTGGATGGGATCAATTGTTATTTCTGTTCTACTATTCTTCGCATTTAGAACAAGTGGTAATATTAAAATTGCACATCGTTTAATAGCTTCTGTAGGACAAATTATCTTTACAGTGATTGCAGCATTTCTTGGTAGCTTTGCATATGTGTACTTTATGGGAGGCGCACTAGGATTTGACTTCGATCATCCAAACCGTGTTGCAACGTTTGTAGCGTTAGCGATTATGGGATTTGTTGGTTTAATATTAGGAACAATGACTTGGTTAGGTATGAAATCTGTGCCAATCTTCTTCATTGCAATGTTCTTTAGTATGCAAATGGTAATGTTACCAAAGCAAATGTTACCTAAGTTCTATCAACGTTATATTGTAGATTGGAATCCATTCGTACATTATGCTACAAGCTTAAAAGAAATCATTTATATGAACCACCATATTGAGTTGAATTCAACAATGTGGATGCTTATTGGATTTATGATTTTTGGTGCTGTATCTAGTTTATTAGCAGCAGCTATTAGAAAACATAGTACAAAACGTACTGAAGTACCATCATAAAATCAAGCTTTTTAATATACACTGTCGATAAGATATCATAACTTATCGGCAGTGTTTTGATGTATACAAAAAAGAGCAATCCCTTCTGACGGGGATTGCTCTTTATGTTATGAATAATTAATGATTAACGCGTTGCCAAACGAGTTTTTGATTGGGATTGTTTCCATTTTCAATGCTAAGTGTATGACCTTCAAGTTTGAATATACGTGGTTGTGTATCACCTAACCATGTTGGATTCATACTAACGTTCATCGTATGATAAACGGTTTGGTTTTCTTCATCTAATTCATATTTACCAGCATAAGCTAAATAGCCATGTGCAGCTTTCGCCATTACATCTTTAGTACCAGTGTGAAGATCACCAGATGCATAAGCAGGACGACCTTGTTGCATCAATTGAGCTGACATATAACCATCTGGATTATACATAATAAACCCAGTTGCATCTTTGCCTAATGGATAGAAAATTTGGCCATTTTCATCTTCATCTTGATAACTTACTAATGACCATGTACCGATTAATTGTTCTTGTAATTGACTCATATTAAAATGCCTTCTTTCTTAAATATTAATTATGAATTATGCGTTTGAACCGCCAGAAACACTGATTGTTTCACCTGTGATCGCAGATGCACCATCTGATGCTAAGAAAACAACAGTATCAGCTATTTCAGAAGGTTCTAATAAGCGATTCATTGGTGATTTACTTGTAATATGTTTTTCCATTGCTTCTTGTTCAGTAGTACCATCTTGTTCTGCTAATTTTGCAAGTTGGTTTTCGATTAATTTTGTACGAACAGGTCCAGGTAATACAGCGTTTGCAGTAATACCATCATCGACTGTTTCAAGTGCAATTGTTTTTGTGAAACCAATTTGTGCGAATTTAGATGCTACATACGCTGATTTGAATGGATCAGCCATTTCACCATGTGCTGATGAAATAGTGATAATACGGCCTTGTTGTTGTTGTTTCATGCTTGGTAATACATGTTTAGTCATTAAGAATGTGCCTGTTTGAATAACACCAATAACTTGGTTCCATTTGTCTAATGGGAAGTCTTCAATTTTAGATATATATTGAATGCCAGCATTGTTAACTAAAACATCGATGGCACCGTATTGATTAGTTACATCTTTGATAGCATTTTTAACCGTCGTTTCATCTGTAACATCTAAACACCTTTCTCTAATGACTGAGCTGCTGCTTCAGCAGCGTCTTTGCTCATATCAAAAATGAATACACGATCACCTTGTTGATCAAACGCTTGTGCGATAGCATAGCCAATACTTTGACCTGATTCTGTTACGATAACATTTCTATTCATATATGATTCCTCCTAAGCTTGAATTATGACCTAAAATGGTTCGAATAGTGTTTTAATAGTAAATAAATTGTAAAAGTAGTTATAATAATGGATACGACTAACTTAATTGTTGAAAAATCAATTCTATAGAAGCCATACAAATTAGATTTCATGAGATATAACTATTTAATTATATTAAGTTTTAATTTTTGTCGATTTGTTGACAATGATTATTATCTACCTGAAATCGTGATTTGTAAAAGACGTATTAAGATATAAAAGTCATAACTAAATAGTTATAAGGAGAAAGTGGTGAGTTAATGATTAACACAAATTCGGTCCAATATTTAGAAGCGGTAGGACGTTTTGGTAGTATATCTCGAGCAGCCAAACATTTATATATTTCTCAACCATATTTGAGTAAGTTTATTAAGGACATAGAAACTGAATTAGGTGTTACTTTCATAAATAGAGAAAGTAGCCCTATCACATTAACGTATGCTGGTGAACGCTATTTAGATTATATGAACCAAATTAACTATACATATAAAGAAATGAAGCAAGAATTACAGAATATTTCAGAATTAAAAAAGGGAAGATTAGTAATAGGTGTGAATCCCATATTAGCAGCTCATACGTTATACGATATATTGCCTGAATTTATAAAAGCGTATCCCGGTATCGAATTAAAGTTAATTGAAGAGCCGTCTCATCGAATAGAGCAGCTTCTGATAGATAATAAAATAGATATCGCATTAACGATATTACCGTTTTATCAAGGGACTTTTAAATATGATGTTTTATATTCAGAAGCGATTTATTTAGCATTACCTCCTGATTACGCATTACTCTTAAGTCAACAAAGTGAGGAAAAAAATGCGGAAGACATACATGATGATATAAGAAATGAACGATTTATATTATTGAAACCCAATATGGCGTTAAGACATCTTACAGATCAAATTCTAGAAAATCATGATATCACGCCACAAATTGCAATGGAGACAATGAGTGTTGATAATGCATTAAGATTAGTAAATGAAGGATTAGGTATGACTTATGTTCCTGAGAGTGTTAAAAATAGTATGTCTCAGTTTAAAGGACATTTTATCAAACTCGATGCTTCTAAATATGCTAATCACGTTGTGTTAGCTTATAAATATGATAAACTCAATCATTTGTCCAAAGGTGCATATGCATTTTTAGAAATGGCAAAGTCGATTTATAGGAAGTAAAAATAGTAGCCTGAGACATCAATTACGTGTCTCAGGCTACTATCAGTATGATAAAACTTTTATTCGTAGTGTGGCGTTGAGTGGTGAGTTGTTAATTTTTTGATAAGGAAATCAGCAATTAACATTAAACTAAACATGATAATTAAGCTCATAGTGACATCACTCGTAAAGTGAGCGCCAATTCTTATTCTACTAAGAGCCATCAATACACTATAGATTAATCCTATAATAAACATCCACTGTCTCGTTGATAGTTTTTTAAAGTAAAATGCAAAGAACATGAAGAAAGCGCCGTTTCCAGTATGTCCAGAAGGGAAGGAACTATGCCCTGTATTACCATTAATTGTTAGCCAATTGGTAAAATGACCTGCTTTATCTTCAATTTCATATGGTCTGACACGACCCCAAAGTTCTTTCATATTGTCAACGAGTTCTAATCCGATGAGTAATATCATAAAGCTAATCATAGAGACTTTGAATAGTCTTTCTAATTCTGACATATCTATACGTTTTAGCCAAAATTGATAACAAATGAATGCTATAACGATTAAGATAATAAATGAAATTAAGAAACTCAATCCAATAGATAAAGCTTCACCAGTGTTTCCTTCGTTATTTGCCATGCCCATAGGTTTATGCTTTTTAATGTTTTCTGATGTAGACATCATGTATTGTACAGTTTCAGATACCAATGCATTAGTCTTAATTAATGTATAAACAAAAGATACTATCAAAATGATAGTTTGAGCCAATCTACTCTTAAATGTCTTAAACACATAATAGTTAAAAATAATCATAGATATTATTAGTACAATTGTGGGTGGGAAGAGTCCGTAATTTTGGAAAATAGTGCCGAATAACGAGTTTTGATCCATTAAATGTTTAGAAATCGATTGATCTAAAAACGTTGCAACACATAAAACAATAATAAGAACACCTAATGTAGCTGAAGCAAGTTTTTTTGAAATAACCATATGATCCTCCTAGATGTTATGTATTTGTAAAGCGAGATTACAAGCGACGTATCTATACTAAGTTTTCTATAAGTATATTTATATCTTGTTAAAAGGTAGTAATTATTTTTTAAGTCATTGTTTTGTGAATATTAAGATTATGTAAATGGAAAGTTTTAAATAAAGTAATGTATCTATGGAAATTTTTTGAGTATATATGAGTGTTCATTTGTGCAAATCTATAATTAATTTTATCTTATAAGTGTAATATGAAAAATATTTATCTATAAAAGTAAGCGTTTGCACTATGAATTTAGATTGATTTATTTTAAAATGAGCATATATACAAACATAAGGAGATGGATTGAATGTCAGTATTAGATAAATTTAAATTAGAAAATAAAGTTGCGATTGTAACAGGTGGTGCATCTGGTTTAGGTAAAGCCATGGGGAAAGCATTAGCTGAAGCGGGTGCCAATCTTGTGATTGCTGATATGAATTTAGAAGTTGGTCAACAAACAGCTAAAGAATTCGAAGAAGAGACAGGCAACAAAGCAATTGCATGTGAAGTAGATGTTACAAATATTGATCAAGTTAACGCTATGGTAAAAGAAACAATGGATACATTCGGTCATATCGATATTTTATTTAACAATGCAGGTATTAATGAGCATGTTAACTTTGAAGATATGCCGTATGAACGTTGGAAAAAAACGATGGATGTTAACTTAAATAGTATGGTATTAGTAACGAACGCAGTAGGAGAAGTATTCCGTAAACAACAAAGCGGTGTGATCGTAAATACATCTTCAATGTCAGGTGTTATTGTTAACACACCACAACCACAAGCTGCATATAATACATCAAAAGCAGCTGTTATCATGTTAACTAAAAGTTTAGCTAACGAATGGGCTAAACATAATATCCGTGTCAACACTATTGCACCAGGATACATGAAAACAGAATTAACAAAAGATTATTTCGCTAAAGGCGGCGACATGATTGATACTTGGATGAACATGACACCAATGAATCGTCCAGGTGTTCCTGAAGAATTACAAGGTGCTGCACTTTACTTAGCTTCAGATGCATCATCATTCGTTACAGGATCAGTCATTACTGTTGATGGTGGTTATACTGCATTATAATAATGAAGATTTATAAAGCTAGCTCATTTTTGAGTTAGCTTTTTTATTATTTATAGGTCTATGTACCTGTTTAATAATCAGAAAATTAGAACTTTAATATATCGGTTGTAAATTTGAAAAAGCATGTTATTATATTACTTAGATATCTAAGTAAATGAGGTGAAGCGATGGAATTAACGTATCAATTTTTATTAAGAAGCTTAGCGCACCAAATGAAAAACTATGCAGATCGAAGGTTAGATGATTTTGGAATTACTCAAGAACAGAGCCATACATTAGGTTACATTTATCGGCATCAAGATAAGGGTATATCTCAAAAAGATTTGATGCATTTTTTTGATAGAAAAGGATCTACAGTTAGTAACATACTAAAAAATTTGGAGACACAGGGATTAGTTTTTCGTAAAGTAAACCCACAAGATACACGTAGTAAAATATTAAAACTAACAGATGAAGGTGTGTCGTTAGTTGAATCATTTACAAAAGTGTTTGATGAAATTGAAGAACGAATGTTATTAAATTTTTCAGATGAAGAAAAAATAAGATTAAAAGAAAATTTGGAACAGATGATGAAAAACTTAGAATAATACGTGGTTATTGCTAATAATAATAACCACATTATTTTTTGATATATATTTAGATATCTAACTATTAGCCATCTAACGAAAAAGGGAGTAAGAATAATGAAAGACGAACAATTGTATTTTTTTGAAAAAGCACCTATCTTTAAAGCGATGATGCATTTCTCATTGCCAATGATGATAGGGACTTTATTAAGTGTTATTTATGGGATTTTAAATGTATATTTCATAGGATTTTTAGATGATAGTCATATGATTTCAGCTATCTCATTAACATTGCCAATCTTTGCAGCTTTAATGGGGTTTGGTAATTTATTTGGAGTTGGTGGTGGAACATATATTTCACGACTACTGGGTGCTAAAGATTATAGTAAAAGTAAATACGTAAGTAGTTTCTCAATATATGGTGGATTATTATTTGGTATAATTATTGCATTAATTACAATACCGTTTACAGATCAAATTGCACAAATATTAGGTGCACATGGTGAAACAATACATTTCACAAGTGAATATTTAAGAATTATGTTCTTAAGTGCGCCATTTGTTATTTTGTTCTTTATTTTAGAACAATTTGCGCGTGCGGTAGGCGCACCATTTGTATCTATGGCCGGTATGTTAGCAAGTGTTGTATTAAATATGATTCTAGATCCAATATTAATTTTTGGATTTGATTTGAATGTAGTTGGAGCAGCTTTAGGAACAGCTATTTCAAACTTAGCGGCTGCGATCTTCTTTATCATTTATTTTGTGAAAAAAATTGATTCATTATCATTAAATATTAAATTTGCTAAACCTAAAAAAGATATGATGGCAGAAATTTTCAAAATAGGTATTCCTGCTTTCTTAATGGTAGTACTTATGGGAGTAACTGGACTAGTATTGAACTTATTCTTAGCTCATTATGGTAACTATGCGATTGCAAGTTATGGTATTCAATTTAGATTAGTACAATTCCCAGAATTAATTATTATGGGATTAAGTGAAGGGGTTGTACCATTAATTGCTTATAACTTTGTTGCTAATCAATCAAGAATGAAAGATACAATTAAAGCAGTTATAATATCTATCTTTGCAATCTTTGCAGTAAGTATGGTAATTGTGTTCATCTTTGGACACCAAATTATTCAGTTATTTAGTACAGATCCGCATATTGTTAGCCTAGCAACATTTATGCTACAAGTTACAATGACATCATTACTATTAAATGGTATCGGATTCTTATTTACTGGTATGCTACAAGCAACTGGTCAAGGACGTGGTGCAACGATAATGGCTATTTTACAAGGCACAATCATTATTCCAGTTTTATTCGTTATGAATAGTTTGTTTGGTTTAACAGGCGTAGTATGGTCATTATTAATTGCTGAGACATTATGTGCTTTAGCAGCAATGTTAATCGTTTATTTATTAAGAAATAAACTAACTGTTGATAAAGAAGCATTATTAGAAGAATAATCATTAGCATTCAATTGGAGGTTGAGACATAAAATTATTGTGATTTGGGAAACCGATTAACGGTGTCCCCAAAGCATGATTAATCGCTTTGTCTCGACCTTTTTTGTCTAATTCGTGAATAATTTTTAATATTATTGTGAATGATACTGGTAATCGTTATGATGTAATGTGGAAAGAAAGTTGAAGTAATAAAGATAGGGGGATTCGATGGTACATATTCAAAGGTACCCAAAAATCGTTATTGCTTTAATAATGATTTGTTTTCTTTCGTTGATGCCATCACTGATGAATGAAGCTTCAGCTCATGCAACTTTGGAAAAGACGAATCCTAAACAAGATGGCGTTGTAAAACACATGCCTAATGAGATTGAATTAGAGTTTAATGAACCTGTTAACTCTAAGTATTCCAATATCACATTATACAATGATAAAGGAAAAGAATTAGGTAAAGTGAAACCATCGACGTCTGGATGGTCTAAAACGTTAGCATTTTCAACTGACAAAGTCGGCAAAGGTACACATACAATTAAATGGTAAGCTATTTCGGCCGATGGACATGAAGTTGGAGACCAATTTGAATTTTCAGTTGGTAAAGTTACTGCGAAAGATATAGATACATCTAATGCCTTTTATGAAGAACCAAGTTTCTGGTTTGGTGTTATGCGATATATTGCGGAAGGCGCTACGATTATATTAGTTGGTTTCTTTTGGTTGAATCGTATAGCCCAACGAAAGCAATTGAAGTCGTTTGATCTATTTCCAAAACAGTTTGGTATTGCATTGATGTTGATGATGTCATATGTAATGGCATTATTGCTTTACATGATGACATTAACTTCTGACGTAGTAGATGATATTTTGTCGCTTGATATTGATGTTTTGATGCAATTTCCATTTATTTTAAGCTCAATTGCAATGATATTATTATATGCGTTAATCGTAATTAGAAATATGGATCGCATATGGTATGTACTTGTTTCAATTGTAATGGTTTTAACAATAGCGATGTCAGGTCATGCGTGGTCACAAACATTTCCGATTTGGTCCATTGTGATTAGGACGATACATATATCAGGCATGACACTATGGATTGGTGCACTTGTATATCTCGTATGGTATGCAATGATTAAGAAATCATTAGATCAAGTGAAGACAGTTCGCTCAATGCTATTTAAAGTAAATGTGATTGCGGTTACGATGATTATCGTTTCAGGTGTATTAATGGCAATTGATGAAACCAATATTTTGGCGATTTGGTCAAATATGCAAACATGGACTACACTAATGTTAGTTAAAATCATAGGTACGATACTTATGATGGGATTAGGATTTTATCAAACTTCAAAATCACTTGGTAAACGTCAACAAGTCAATCGCATAACATTGATTACAGAATTGGTAATGGGAGTCATACTTATTTTTATAGGTGTGATGATGAGTCAAATTAATATTCCAGGATAAGGAGCAAAATGATGTTTAAAAAATTAATATCGATGAGTTTTATTTTATTTATTGCATTAGGACTATTTAAAGTTGCCGATGCACATGTCACATTAAATCCTAATGAGAGCGAGCCCAAATCATATGATAAATATGATGTACGTGTTCCAGTAGAACAAAATGACAACACAATAAAAGTAGAGTTAACAGTACCAAAAGGTGTGAATCTTGAAAATGTAGCACCAGTTGACGGTTTTAAGCATTCTTTCGAAAAAGATAAAAAAGGGAACATCACAAAAGTAACATGGAAGGCCACTGGTAAAGGTATCGGTCCAAATGAATTTATAGAATTTCCAATTGTAGCGGCTAATCCTGATAAAGAAGGTAGTTTCAAATGGAAAGCCGTTCAAACGTATGATAACGGTGACGTCGTAAAATGGAACGGAAAAGAAGATAGTGAACATCCTGCACCAATTACAACTGTGAAAAAAGGTGCTAATCCAAATGGCTCACATAGTGATCAATCATCAACTACAAGTGGTAGTACAATTGCACTATGGATAGTATCTATTGTCGCAATTTTACTTTCACTAATTGCAATTTTTAAGAAAGCACGTAAATAATCATTTGAATTAGAGATAGAGTTATATAACGCTTGAAGCATTGCTATTTTGAATAGCGACATCATACAACGTTATGGCTCTGTCTCTTTTTATATAACTCAATTTTTAAAATAGTAATGATGTTGTTGTATTGTCACTTTCATAATGATAAATATGTTCTATAATATAGAGGTGAGGGAGGAAACATCATGCGTAGATTATTATACTCATTTTTAATTTATATGATTATTGGATTATTTAGTGGTTTTTATTATAGAGAATTGACGAAAATGCACGATTTTACGGGTGATACACAATTATCATTAGTTCATACACATACATTAATTTTAGGTATGTTCATGTTTTTATTATTACTACCTTTAGAAAAAGTTTTTAAATTAAGTAGCTATTATTTATTTAATTGGTTTTTCGTGATTTATCATATTGGTTTATTAGTTACAATTGGTATGATGACAGTCAAAGGTACATATCAAGTTATAGGTAAAACTGTTCCAGCATCTTTCCCTGGTTTTGCAGGTATGGGACATACGGCTATGTTAGCCGCATTATTAATACTGTTTTTCTTATTAAGACAGGCGATCATCAAAGAACCAAGAGATTAAAACGAAGAGTCTAAGATATAAATGCCAAAAATAATAGCACAAAGATGATTTGAAATTTTAAATCATCTTTGTGCTTTAGTTATATTCAATACTTCGTATTGACTGACTTCGCTTTCCTAGGGTGCCGTCTCAGCCACGGTCTTCGACTGGCACTGCTCCCTCAGGAGTCTCGTCACCAATACTCCGTATTAACGTGTAATTTTACTTTGGAAAATAAGGAACTTTAATATAATTTAATAAATGCCACTAAACTAAATTAACGAGGTGCCTTATGTATAAAGTTTATAACATGACTCAACTTACACTACCAATTTTCTAAGGTCGAAAAATAGAAAACTTGCTTAATGATATCATTAGAATGATTTGGTTATCACAAAATTAAACACCCTCATATAAAACTATTAATCGTTTTAGAGTAAACCCCAAAACAGATGCATTAATTGAATCTTTATTTGTCCAGTTTCATAGTCAATGTCTCAAGCAGTTTTTTGTGAAGTGATTTGCTTCATAAGTCAAATATCGTATAGTATAATGAAAAAGTATTAAATGATAATAATTTTCAGTTAAAGTATAAATATATGTTTTTTACAGTGTTATTATAGGGGGAAGCAAAATGGAAGACGTTACAATTATAGGTGGCGGGCCAGCAGGTTTATTTGCAAGCTTTTACTCAGGTCTAAGAGGGATGTCTGTGAGAATCATAGACGTTCAAGATAAATTGGGTGGAAAGATGCAAGTTTATCCAGAAAAAATTATATGGGATATAGGTGGCGTAGCACCTAAACCTTGTTACCAAGTAATTGAAGATATGATTCAACAAGGGTTACACTTTAATCCTAAAGTGAATTTAAATGAACGTGTCATAGATATAAGAAAAATAGATGAAAGACACTTTGAAGTTGAAACTGAAAAAGGCCATATCTTCCATTCTAAATCGGTTATTTTTGCAATCGGTGGTGGGATTATAAATCCTAAACCATTAAATATCAAAGGGGCTGAAAGATATCAACTGACGAACTTGCATTATGTCGTGCAATCATTTGGTAGATTTAAGGGGAAAGATGTACTTATTTCTGGTGGCGGCAATACTGCGTTAGATTGGGCGCGTGATATTGCTCAAATTGCGAACAGTGTGACAGTTATATTTAGAAAACCAGAAGTGTCTGGATATGAAGCAATGACTAAAGTTCTAGAAGATTTAAATGTAACATTGATACCACATACACAAATTAGTGAACTCATAGGTAACGAAGAAGATACGTATATTCACCAAGTTAAATTAGAAAACATAGAGACAGGAGAAATGACTATAGCGTCATTTGATGACGTCATCATTAGCCATGGCTTTGATCATGAAAATCCGCTATTAAAGGATTGTACATCACAATTTGAATTATATGATGAATATCGAGTTAAAGGTTTTGGAAATACAACTACTAATATTCCAGGTATCTTTGCATGTGGTGATATTGTACATCATGAAGCAAAAGTTCACTTGATTGCGAGTGCCTTTAGTGATGCAGGTAACGCAGCTAACCTTGCTAAAACGTATATTCAACCTGATGCTCCAACAGAAGGCTATGTGTCAAGTCATAATGATATCTTCAAAGAGTCTAATAAAGAAATTATAAACCAATATTTATTTTAAAAAGAAAAATTTGGAGGAGTCATAATGGTAGTTATCAAACATATAGCGCCGTCCGTAGAAGATTATTTAAAATTAAGATTAGATGCGGGACTAAGTGCAAAGTCCACTGAAGCGGCTAAAAGAGGATTGCCTAATGCTTGTTTTAATGTCACTTTATATTATGAGTCGTCATTAATAGGTATGGGTAGAATCGTTGGAGATGAGGGAACAGCACTTCAAATTGTCGATATTGCTGTTCATCCAGATTATCAAGGACAAGGATATGGTCGTACAATTATGGAACACATTATGCAATACGTTCATGAAAATGCGGTAAAAGGTACTTATGTGAGTTTAATGGCTGATTATCCCGCAGATAAATTGTATGAAAAATTTGGTTTTCAATCTACAGAGCCACATTCAATGGGGATGTATATTTTATTTTAAACATATTCAAAAGGAGTCCTCGACAATGTAACGAGGACGCCTTTTTGTTGTAAGCTCTTATGTTATTTAACACCAAAGTCGACAACGATTCGACCCATGTGCTGATGATTCATTACACGATCAATACCATTTGGTAAGTCATCAAATGCAATGACTTCTTTAATATCATGTAATTGTTTTGGTTTTAAATCTTTGGCAAGACGACGCCAGACGAGTTTGCGTAGTTTAATTGGAGTGAAGACAGAATCAACGCCTAATATACTGATTCCTCTTAAAATAAGTGGAAAGACAGAACTTTCGAATTGAGTGCCACCAGTCATTCCAATAACGGCTATACTGCCATTATTATCAAGCTTATTGACGATATTAGCTAAACTTTCGCCGCCAACTGGATCTATAGCAGCCTGCCAAGTTCTTGAACCTAATGCTTTACCATCATATTCAGGTAAGCGATCAATAACATCCTTAGCGCCTAATGTTTTCAATTTGTCAGTTGCATCTTTACGCCCAGTACTAGCAACAACGTCATAACCTAATTTATCTAACATAAGGACTGATAGCATACCAACGCCACCAGAAGCGCCTCTAACTAATACATTATCCTTTTCTATTGTTAATCCTTCTGTTTCTAATCGCTCAATAGCTAAACCAGCTGTGTAACCAGCAGTACCATAAATCATAGCTTCTTCTAAAGTTAAATCTTCGGGTAGATCGATAATCCATTCGCTATTCACACGAGCATATTCACTGAAACCACCAAATTGACTCACGCCCAAATCATAGCTTGTTACAATGACTTTATCTCCTACATAGTGACCTGGTGCATTAGATTCTACAATTTCACCTGATAAATCTATTCCTGGTACCATAGGATATTGTTTAACAATTGCATTACGATCTTGTGTAGCTAATGCATCTTTATAGTTAATACTTGAGTAATGTACTTTAATAAGGACATCACCTTCAGGTAAATCATTTATTGTAAGTTGCTTAAAATCTGCAGAGACCTTTCCTTCAGTATCTCTATCTACGACATAAGCTTTAAATTCTTCTGCCAAAACATGTTCACTCCTTCAATATTATTGACCTTCATTATAATTTGTTCATTTACTTATTAAAATGATTTCTACTTTCCTTATTTATATTTAGCAAAATAATGCCATAGTTATTTTAATATAAAACGAAGTGAAATTGCATAAAGTTTTAGAAATTAAAATGTTAAAAAATCTGTCTCATAAAAATTGAAAAGAATTGTTGTTGACACATTTAAAATGGACACATATAATTATTTTGATAATGATTATCAATTGATATTACATAGATAAAAATATTCTGTATATATAGCGCGACAAATCAACGTGAAAAATTTTGAAGAGGTGTAGGAATGAAGAAATTACCAGTAATTTTATTAACGTCGTCATTACTTTTAGCAGCATGTGGTAACAATAGTGATGGCGGTAAAGATAATGCTAATAAGAGTAGTAATAATAGTGAAAACAAAGCTGAATTAAAAGAAGCTACTAAAAAATATGAAAAATATACTGATAAACAATTAGATGAATTCTTAAAAGGGACTCAACAGTTTGTCGATGCAATCGACAATAATGATATGGATAAAGCAAAAGAATTGTATCCTAAAGTACGTATGTACTACGAACGTTCAGAACCTGTTGCAGAAGCATTTGGTGATTTAGATCCAAAAATTGATGCACGTTTGGCAGATATGAAAGAAGAAAAGAAAGAAAAAGAATGGTCAGGTTATCACAAAATAGAGAAACAATTATTTCAGGATAACACTATAGACGATACAACAAAGAAAGATGCTCAACAATTATTAAAAGATGCTAAAGAGCTACATGCTAAGGCTGAAACTTTAGATATTACACCTAAGTTAATGTTACAGGGGTCAGTAGATTTATTAAACGAAGTATCAACGTCTAAAATTACTGGTGAAGAAGAAATTTATTCTCACACAGATTTATATGACTTCAAAGCTAATATCGAAGGTGCACAAAAGATTTATGAATTATTCAAACCAACATTAGAGAAAAAAGATAAAAAATTAAGTGCTGATATTCAAAAGAACTTTGATAATGTGAATGAATTACTTGATAAATATAAAGACGGAGACGGATACAAATCTTATAATGATGTAACTAAGAAAGATAGAAAAGCACTTTCAGATGCAGTGAATTCTTTAGGAGAACCACTAAGTAAGATGGCTGTGGTTACAGAATGAGTAAAGTAGATAATCAATCATCGTCTTCTGTTTCAAGACGCTCATTTTTAAAAATGATGGGTATTGGTGGAGCTGGCGTAGTCATTGGTGCAAGTGGAGCAGGTAGTGTATTTTCATTTAAGTCAATGTTTGATACGCCAGAAGATGAAGAAAAAGATGCATATGAATTTTATGGCAAAGTACAAGCAGGCATTACAACACCAACACAGAAAACATGTAATGTCGTATCGTTAGAACTTAAATCTAAAGATAAAAGTGCCATTAAGGATATGTTTAAGCAATGGACTAAAATGGCAGCAAATATGACTGACGGCGATGCGGTAGAAAAGGATAGTAAGAATCCTTTGTTACCACCCGTTGATACTGGCGAAGCTATCGGTTTAGGCGCTAGTAAATTAACACTCACATTTGGTGTGAGTAAATCATTTATGAAAAAGTTAGGCCTTTCCGACAAAATCCGAAAAGACTATAAAGATTTACCACATTTTCCAAATGATCAAATAGACGAAGACTATAGTGATGGTGACATCATGATTCAAGCTTGTTCTAATGATGAGCAAGTAACATTTCATGCTGTACATAACTTAATTCGTCCGTTTAGAGATTTAGTCAAAGTAAAATGGTCACAAAACGGATTTGTATCAATCAAAGGTAAAGAAACACCAAGAAATCTAATGGCGTTTAAGGATGGTACAGTTAATCCGCGTAAAACGAATGAATACAAAGATTATGTCTTTATTAATAACGGTTGGGCTAAAAATGGCACATATTGTATCATTCGACGTATTCAAATTCACATCGAAACATGGGATCGTACTGCATTAGAAGAACAAGAAGCTACTTTCGGTAGAAAAAGAAGTTCAGGTGCACCGTTAACAGGTAAAAAAAAAATTTGATGAGTTGGATTTAAAAGCTAAAGATAGTAGAGGAGAATATGTCATTCCAGAAGACGCCCATGCACGATTGGCAAGAGAAGCGAAAACTTCAATTAAAAGACGTGCGTATAATTATACTGCAGGTACTAACGAAAAAACTGGCAATTTAGAAACAGGATTATTATTTATTAGTTTCCAAAAATCACCACAACAATTTATTGATATACAGAATCATCTAGGTCATAAAGACAAATTGAATGAATATATTACGCATATAGGTACTGCTACATTTATCGTATTGCCAGGCGTACAAAAGGGAGGCTACCTAGGTGAAACACTATTTAATTAAAATAGTAGTGATATTAATGATTGGGCTATCTATTTTTAGATTTACACCTGCACACGCCGAATCAGACTCAATGAGCGAAACATATGTTGCGATTACTGATGCGAAATCGACAATTGCAGATAAAGATAAAAGCCAATCTGATAAAGCTAAAGCATTAAAAGACGTTAAAAAAGAAATTAAAGCGTTAAAGATTAATAATGATAGCAAAGAAGGCAAACAAGTTAATAGCAAGTTGAAAGAAGTAGAACATGCTTCATCAGACGATGCTAAAGCGGACAAACTTGGTGAACTGACTAAAGCGCTTATTGCTTATGAAAACCAACAATCTTCTAAAGACGCTTCAGGAAAGATTAAAGAGTTACAACAAGCAGTTGATGCTAAAGACGCACCAATGAAAAAAGCCATCAAAGATAAAAATCATACAGAACTACAATCATTAAATAATGATTTAAATTCGATATGGACAAGTAATGAAACAGTCATTCGAAATTATGATGATGGTAAATATGGCCAAATTGAAGTTAATTTAATGCAATTAAGAGTTGCCATTCAAGAAGAGCCACTAGATACTGACAAAGTTAAATCAGCATGGTCAACGTTTAAGAACAGTATTGATACCGTTGATCAAAAGCAATCTGATTCAGACTCAGATAAGTATAAAGTTACTCAACTCAATGAAGAATTAGATAAAGCGATTGCTGATATCAATGACAATGATTTAGATAAAGCAGATGCATCATTATCGCAATTTGTTAAAATCTGGCCATATGTCGAAGGTAAAATTCAAACTAAAAATAGTAGTTTATATACTAAAATAGAAGATAAAATTCCTTACTACCAAAGTATTTTAGATCAATCTAATAAAGACCGTGTGAAAAAAGGGTTACAAGAATTAAATTCAGAAATCAAAGATACGGTCGGACAAGGTGAGTATTCATTTGTAGATGTAATGATTATTTTCCTACGTGAAGGTATCGAGGTCTTATTAATTATCATGACCTTAACAACGATGACACGTAAAGTTAAGGATGTTAAAGGAACGTCTAGTGTAGTAGGCGGTGCCTTATTAGGTCTTATTTTAAGTATTGGACTAGGTATTACCTTTATCTATACGATTGGTAATAATGGCGTCGTAAGAGAAGGTATGGAAGCTATTTTAGGTATCGTAGCAGTGGTATTAATGTATGTTGTTGGTATTTGGATGCATCGAAGATCAAATGCTCAACGTTGGAATGAAATGATCCAGAGCATGTATAACAATGCGATGAGTAATGGTAATTTAATATTACTAGGTACAATTGGATTAATTTCTGTATTACGTGAAGGTGTCGAAGTCATTATCTTCTATATGGGGATGATTGGTAGCATTACTACTAAAGATTTCATTCTTGGTATAGGATTAGCCATCATCATATTAATTATCTTCGCATTTGCATTTAGATTTATTGTGAAACTTATTCCTGTACGATTCATATTTAGAGTACTGTCTATCTTAATATTTGTCATGACATTTAAAATGTTAGGTGTAAGTATTCAAAAATTACAATTGTTAGGCTATATGTCTCAGCATAGTATTGAAGGATTACCAACATTGAGTTGGATTGGTTTCTATCCAAGTTTTGAAACCATTATTGCTCAAGTCATATTAATCATACTTATTCTTATATTCGTTTTAAACAATCGTAAGAAATAAATAAACATCTCGAATGAAGATATTAGACTTCGTTCGAGATGTTTTGCTGTTTATATGTGATTTTGGCGATGAGCATACTAAATTCAAATAAAAGAATTAAAGGTAACGTTAATAATAAATTAAGTACTAAATCAGGTGGTGCAATGATACTAGCAACTACAAAACATGCAAAATAAATATATTTACGATAAGTACCTAATTGGCGCGGATCAATTAAACCAAAATGCGCTAATCCTAAAAATAGTACTGGAATTTGGAATAAAAAACCAAAAACCAATAGCCATCTTATGAGTTCTCCTAAATATGCTTTTAAACCTATGATTGGTTCGATACTAAGGGCATCTGATAAGTTAATTGAAAAATTAATAATCAGTGGAAAACCAATAAAAAAGGCAAATATAACGCCAAGAATAAAAAGAACTGCACAAAAGATACTATATTTATAGATGAATTTGCGTTCATGTTGATGTAAGCCTGGTGCGATAAATGCCCATAATTGATAGAAAATCATTGGTGCAATAATGCAAAGGGCAACCGTAAATATAATCATAATATAAATTTGTATGGTTTCAGTAAACGAGAATGTGTGCAATGTCACATCAGAACGTTTTACATAATGTAAAAAAGGTTTAACCCACCAATGTGATGATAGGTAAGTTATCACTGTTGCGATAATAAAGGCAATCAGAGTATGTACTAATCGTTGTCGTAATTCAGTAAAATGGTCTAATAATGTCGAGTTATTTTGATTGTTCACGTTGTGATTTTGATGCTTTACTGGGTGTGTCTGTAGAATCGTCGTCCATGTGTTCAGCAGCGGATTTAAATTCTTTTAATGTTGATCCAATAGCACGTCCAAATTGTGGTAACTTCGTAGGTCCAAAAATGATTAAGGCAATAATACTAATGATGACAAGACTTGTAGGTCCAGTAATTCCTAATACAAACAAATTTTCCATTTAATTCCATCCTTTATGAGTGTGATTGATTAATTATAACTTTATACTTATTGATAAAGATTATCAATAAGTATTTTACTTTTTAAAAGATTTTTTATAAAACTAAATACCGTTAGAATCAAAACGAGATGCTTGAAGTCCAAAGTGATTGCTTTAATTATGAAAATAATTAATAATAGATGAATTTTTTTAAGAAATAAGATAAAGTATTGTTAATCTACACGATTAAAGGGGGATTTATGTAATCATGAAACAAATAAGGGAAGTAAGTATTGAAGAAGTTGAAACATTACAAAAGTTAGCGATAGATACGTTTTATGAAACATTTGGACCATTCTATACAGATGAAAATTTACAAAAGTACTTTGATAGTGCGTTTAATATTGAGACTTTAAAAAAAGAATTACAAGAACCGTTATCATTTTATTATTTTTTTACTGAAGATGACGACATTGTTGGATACACAAAATTTAATGTTGATGATGCACAAACTGAACCACATGGCCCCGATTATTTAGAAGTTCAACGTATTTATTTTTATCAATCACATCAAGGTGGAGGCAGAGGCAAAAAATTTATAGACCTTGCTGTTGAGAAAGCAAAAGCATATAAAAAATCCAAAATTTGGTTAGGCGTTTGGGAAAATAATCCTCAAGCCATTAAGTTTTATGAATCACGAGGTTTTGTTGAAACAGGACACCACGAATTTATTACAGGAGATGTTGTGGATAGAGATATTATCATGGAAAAGGAATTATAATTATGTATATATCTATGATTTGATTTGAAATCACATATTGAATTATTCGCATATCAGTACAAAGTCAGATATAATGATGACGTTAATTTTTTAATTATGATTAAAATAATTAGATAAATATAAAAAGATTTAACGTTGGAAAGGACGTATTAGATGCATTCATTGACGATTATTGTCACTTACTATAATTCAGAGGAGTATATTCAAAGTTGTATAGAAAGTATTAAGCAACAACGTACTCAAGATTTTGAAGTTATCATAGTTAACGATGGTTCCACAGATCAAACAGAGGCATTGATGAAAGAATCACTTAAAGATTATGATAAAAAAGTTAATTACATTAAATTAGAAGAAAATCAAGGTCATGCACACGCACGAAATGTTGCAATGAAGGAAGTAGAAACTCCTTATTTCATGTTCTTAGATGCAGATGATGAATTAGCTTCTTATGCAATTACTTTTTACTTAGATAAGTTTAATTATACAGATGGATTAATTGCACCTGTGCATTCATTTATGCTTAAAAAGCCACAATATGTTGACTTAGACAAAGTAAAAGTTAACTATTTTGATGGTAAACGTAATATTAATTCATTTTTAAGAAAGCAAACAGCATGTAACATTATTTTTAGAACGGCTATCGTCAGAGCACATGATTTAAAGTTTAATGAAGATTTAAATGTGTATACAGACTGGTCATTCGTTATTGAGTATTCAAAATATGTTAATAAATTTATGAGAATTACGAATTTCTCATTCTATTATCGTGGAGAAGTATATGATCCATTTGATGGTAAGACATTAAGTGAACAAGACTTTGACATCTTATTCGAAGATTATGTCAAAATGTTCTATGATGCAATGGCACGTGTCACTCATAAAGAGACTAAATCATTTATTATTAATAAATTAGAACAGCAAATTGCGAGAGATTTTGATCCTACACATCATGATATTAAGAAACGATATGCTGCACACAAAGAAACACTTGTTGAACTTGCACGTTATTTAAATGTGAACTTGATTAAACATCAACATCTTATTAACAAAATTGAAACGATTCTATTAATGAACGAAGATACAGAAAAAGCATTTCAAGTGAATCAATTTAGAAAGACATTAAGACATGTTAAAAATATTGTTTTACGTAATAAGAATAAAAATCGCTCTATTTATGAATTAACAGATAAAGAAGACAATGTTAAGCCAGAAACGATTGTATTTGAATCATTCGGTGGTAAAAACTATAGCGATAGTCCTAAATATATTTATGAATATATGCAAAAATATTATCCGAATTATCGTTATGTTTGGTCATTTAAAAATCCTAAAAATCACGTAGTTCCAGGTAATGCGGAAACAGTTAAACGAAATTCAGAAGCCTATTATAAAGCATATTCTGAAGCGAGTCATTGGGTTTCAAATGCGAGATTACCATTATATTTAAATAAGAAAGAAAATCAAACTTACATTCAAACTTGGCACGGCACACCATTGAAACGCTTAGCTAATGATATGAAAGTGGTTCGTATGCCAGGTACGACGACACCTAAATATAAACGAAACTTTAATCGTGAAACATCAAGATGGGACTATTTAATTTCTCCAAACAGATATTCTACTGAAATTTTCAAAAGTGCATTTTGGATGGATGAACCTAGAATGTTAGAAATTGGTTATCCTAGAAATGATATTTTAGTAAATAGAGCAAACGATGAAGATTTTAAAAATGAAATTAAGAAGAACTTAAATATTCCTGAAGATAAAAAAGTCATTATGTATGCGCCAACTTGGAGAGATGACGAGTTTGTAAGTAAAGGCAAGTATTTATTTGAACTGAAAATCGATCTAGATAATTTATATCAAGAATTAGGCGATGACTATGTTATCCTTTTACGTATGCATTATTTAATTTCAAATGCGATTGATTTAACAGGATTTGAAAACTTTGCTGTGGATGTTTCTAATTATAACGATGTATCTGAGTTATTCTTAGTGAGTGATTGTCTCATTACAGATTACTCTTCAGTTATGTTTGATTACGGTATTTTAAAACGCCCTCAATTCTTCTTTGCATATGATATTGATAAATATGACAAAGGCTTACGAGGCTTCTATATGGATTATAAAAAAGATTTACCAGGTCCTATTTTTACAGAACCTTATGAATTAGCAAAACAACTTAAAGATTTAGATAAGGTGCAACATGACTATCAAGATAAAATTGATGCATTTTATCATCGATTCTGTTCAGTTGATAAAGGCACAGCATCTCAATATATTGGAGATTTAATTCATAAAGATATTGAAGGTTAATCTTTATTAAAATAATACGAAAAATTAATAAAATTAGGGTATAATATTTATAAGTAATTAAATATTATGCCCTTTTTATGTTTTTAATTATCAATGTAACTGCGTTGATAGTAGGGTGAAGATGTTTGAATGGTTAATCAAAATACTA
This sequence comes from Staphylococcus sp. 510, assembly GCF_057219715.1. Classification (NCBI taxonomy): domain Bacteria; kingdom Bacillati; phylum Bacillota; class Bacilli; order Caryophanales; family Staphylococcaceae; genus Staphylococcus; species Staphylococcus sp. 510. Next base: position 132,558 of record NZ_JBXVVK010000008.1, read on the forward strand.
TAGGAGGTTTTATTAATGAAGAAATTGTATACGAGTTTGTTAGCTTTATCCTTAATTTTAGGCGCAGCAGCATGTTCTAATGATGATAGTAGTAAAGACAAAGATAGTTCTAAGGATGATCAGTCAAAAACTGAACAGAAAGATAAAGCATCTAATGATCATTCAAAGGACAAATCGTCTGATAAAGAAAGCGATAAAGACGATAAAAACAAAGACAAAGATAAAAATGATAACGTAGCTTCAAACGATAGCAATTCAACAAGTAGTAACCAAGATAGTGATCATAACCAACAAGCGTCATCCAATAATAATGGAAGTAGTTCAGATCAACAAGCACAAAATACGAATGGAAATAATAATGGTGCTACAAACAATAATCAGCAACCAAGTAATACTAATAATAATCAAGGTACACCAAACCAAGGCTCATCAAACCAAGATACACAACAACCTACACAAGGTAATAACGGTTATGTAGCACCTTATCATGGTACTAATGCAGTTAATGTAGCAAGAAGCTTAACAAGAGATAATGTGAATCAATCAGAAGCCTTAAAACAATTACCAAACTTCCAAACTGCCTTAGATATTGCTAAACAAGAAGCTAATTTATATGGTAATCATAATAAAACGTATAATGATTACGGCATTGAAGGTAACAATGGTAATTACAGTTATGTATTTAGTTTTAAAGATCCACAACAAAATGGTGTTTATTCTATTGTTACAGTGAATAGTCAAGGTCAACCTGTTGTTGTTGATCCAGCTTATGGAAAATAGATTAAAATCTGAATTTATATAGTAAGAAAAAAGCGTATCACAAACTCTCACCATTTGTGGTACGCCTTTTTATAAAAAACAATTTTATTTTAGTTCATCTTGAATGAGTTGAGTTAAGTATTGTAATGATTGGTTATCCTTATTGATGTATGGATTATGATTTTTAGGAATCATATCATTGATTAAATCACGTGTTAACAAATCAGCATCTGTGTACCAGACATTAGATAAACTTTTGATAACGTCTATATAAACACCACGTTCTTCGACATATTTTGTGTGATTCGGTGTGTATAAACAAACACGTTTATCTATCGTTAAAGCATCAAAAATAATTGAAGAATAATCTGTTAAAACGACATCAGAAATAAGCAATAGGTCCTGTGTTTCAATACCTTTTTGAGGTAAAATCACGCCATCAGGTAGCTGAGCTACGCGGTCACTTTCAACGTGTCCTTTGAATATGACATTATATTTAGCTAATAATTGTTCTGAGATTGGTAACAATTCATCATCATGATGATCTGAAACCCATGTCGGTGCATATAATAGCACAGGTTTATTTGAGTCGCATCTTAATTCACGTTTAAGTTGTTCATAAAATGAAGACTCATTCAGTTTATTCAACAAATATTGCACTCTTGGATAGCCAATAGGTAACACGTGTGTATGATGTGTTGGGAAAGCTGAATGAAACATATCCATAGCTAGTTTAGAGTCACATACTAAATAATCTTGTTTAGCTAATTTATTATATTTACGGGCTCTGTAATTATAAATATTTAAGTTTTGATTTGGTTCACGACTATCTAAAAATAACTTTTTAATTGGTGTGCCATGCCAAAGCTGAATAATAGTACCATTAGGTTTGATGGCATCTGGCATATAGCTTTCAGTAACCACAACTTTAGCTGTTTCAATCATGGCTTGTGTTTCTGGATTATCAGGCGATATAAAATGTGGTCCTTGTCTATCATTTGTGACAAAATAAGTTTCAATCGTTGGATTACGTTTTACAAAGTAGCTAAATAAATATTTAGAATTGCCACGATAACCATAATCAAATCCGATAAAGACAACATGGTCTTTCAGTACCGATGTGTCTTTATCATATATATAACTTATTTCTCTATGTTTTTTTAAAGAATGATTTTTAAATGGTTTAAACATCCATTTGGGCAATTTGAATTTAGTGCTTAATAACACTGAATCTGAATATCTTAAGTCACTATGGTCATCAAAAGTGAATTTAGGAAATGGTACTTTTTGACGATGTTCATAAGCTATCGTATTTAAATAGAATTGATTGATTTTACTTATATTATCTTTATCAATAGATGACCAAAGTGCAGTACTTGTATGCATAGGTGCTTTGAAATCATAGACGACATGTCCATCGACAGCTAGTTGTCCTTTTAAAATAGTAACTAAAGCTAAATCAAATATTGTTTCAATATTGAATTTTTCTAGGTGAGATAAGGCTGATTTAATTTCAAAAATCACGTTTGGATAATGATTAATATTTTTCACCCAGTCAATAAAATCGATGGTTTCAAGTCCAAAATAACGACAATCATTTAGATATGATTTGTCGATTGTATAATCAACAATGATTGAAGTGCTTTTTAACTCTACAGATTCGAGCATCTTTTGATGGATCATCATATCATTCGAATAAGGGGCAAAATGAGTATAACCTTCATCCAAAGCTTTTATAAGTTGAATATCTATATTTTCTATATTAGTAATATTAATTTGCTTTATCATATCGTTGACCTCTTTAAGACTAAATTTATTCTTTCTATTTTATCATGTGAGTCGTATGAATACATCACAAAGCACTTATTTTTGATTAAGTAACCGTTTTCGCATTTATGCGCATTTTAAAAGAGTTAGTGATTGAGAATATTATAAAATAATTGAGAAAAACTATAAAAACAATGTTGTAATTTTAACTAGAAGATGATATATTTTAATTGTGAAAAAGTTCACAAGTGATAAAAGAATATATTTTAATGAAAAATCACAATTATCGATATTCAATAATTTAATTTTGATATAAATCTAGCTAGAGACAACAAAATTTATAGTAAAGGAAGAGTCAAACTATGTTAGTAAATTCATTCAATCCATTTGATAACTTAGTGTTATCTAGTATTATTGCTGCAATTCCAATTATCTTGTTTTTATTATGTTTAACTGTTTTTAAAATGAAAGGGATATATGCGGCAGTGACAACTTTAGTTGTAACACTGTTAATCGCTATTCCGTTCTTTAAACTTCCAGTAGGTATTGCTTCAGGCGCAGTTGTGGAAGGTTTCTTCCAAGGTATTATCCCTATTGGTTATATAGTTATGATGGCAGTATTACTGTATAAAATCACATTAGAATCTGGACAGTTCTCAACGATTCAAGATAGCATTACGAGTATTTCGCAAGACCAACGTATTCAATTGTTATTAATTGGATTCTCATTTAATGCCTTTTTAGAAGGGGCTGCTGGATTTGGGGTTCCTATTGCGATTTGTGCATTATTATTAGCGCAATTAGGCTTCAAACCATTACAAGCTGCTATGTTATGTTTAGTTGCAAACGCAGCTTCAGGTGCATTTGGAGCTATTGGTATTCCAGTTGGAGTTATTGATACTTTACATTTACCTGGTGATGTATCAGCTATGGGCGTTTCTCAAACATCCGTATTTACATTAGTTATTATCAACTTCTTTATTCCGTTTTTATTAATCTTTATCATTGATGGATTCAAAGGGATTAAAGAAACATTACCTTCAATCTTAGTTGTATCTATTACTTATACTGTGTTACAAGCTTTATTAACAGTATTTAATGGACCGGAATTAGCAGATATTATTCCACCATTAGCATCAATGTTAGCTTTAGCATTATTCTCTAGAAAATTCCAACCTAAACATACGTTTAGAGTTCAAAAAGACGTAAAACCTGAACCAGTAAAACACCACAGTGCTAAATCAATATTATATGCGTGGAGTCCATTTGTCATTTTAACGATCATTGTTATGATTTGGAGCGCACCATCATTCAAAAATTTATTCTTACCTAAAGGTAAGTTATCAAGCTTAGTATTAAACTTTAATTTACCAGGAACATTTAGTGAAGTGGCACATAAACCAATTACATTATCATTGAACCTGATTGGACAAACAGGTACAGCGATTTTAATTACCATTATTATTACAGTATTGATGTCTAAAAAAGTTGGTTTTGGTGATGCAGGGCGTTTATTCGGTGTAACATTTAAAGAGTTATGGTTACCGATATTAACAATTTGCTTTATTTTAGCTATCTCTAAAATTACAACATATGGTGGTCTAAGTAGTGCTATGGGTCAAGGAATTGCAAAAACAGGCGATGTATTCCCATTACTATCTCCAATACTAGGTTGGATTGGTGTATTTATGACCGGTTCAGTTGTGAATAACAACTCACTATTTGCACCTATTCAAGCTTCTGTAGCACAACAAATTGGTACGAGTGGTTCATTATTGGTTGCTTCTAATACAGTTGGTGGTGTAGCAGCGAAATTGATTTCTCCTCAATCCATTGCTATTGCAACTGCAGCTGTTAAAGAAGTTGGTAAAGAATCAGAACTATTAAAAATGACTCTAAGATACAGTGTTGGATTACTCATATTCATTTGTATTTGGACATTTATCTTATCAGTAATATTATAAGAACAAATTAAAGAAGCATTTAAAAACTGATTTCTCGATTTTCGAGAAATCAGTTTTTATTTTAGAAGTTTATATGTTAAGTGAACATATTCATGAAGTCGTGGTATACGGCTTCTGCAGAATATGATTTCAGTGTTTCATGTCCTTCTTGAATGATGTGTTGTAGTTCCTCATCATTATGCATCGTTAGATCGATACGTTTAGCAAGTTGTGATGTATCATCATGAGTTACTAAGTAACCATTCTTACCACTTTTAATGATTGAATCAGGACCAGTATTACCATCGAAACTAATGACAATGTTATCTTGTGCCATAGCTTCTAATATCACCATTCCAAATCCTTCGTTTCTAGATGGTATAACAGTGATTTTACTTTGAGCTAACTTTTGATTAAGTGATGGTGTGGCAGGATAAAGGTGTACAATATCTTGTAATTGATATTGGTCGATAAATTGTTTTAAATGTTCTTTCTCTTGTCCATCACCATATAAATGTAATTCATAGTTTAAATGTCTTAAGTCATCTTGAATTAATCTGATACTTTCTAATAAGAGGTCAAATCCTTTTTCGTATTCCAATCTGCCTGCTGCAAGAATAATATTTTTCTTTTGAGCAGCGATACGTTTATTATTAGCAATATTTGGCACTACATAAACGGGCGTTTTTAGTTTGGATTGATATATGGATTGATCGGCTGAAGTTAACGTAGTGATTTTATTAACATCACGGTAGGCATTAATGATTTGATTTTGGAATTTTTGCTCATGTGCATTAAAATTCATATGTTCCATAGCAACGGTAGTGACATTTTTATTCTGATATTTAGCAATTAAGATATTAAAACTTGCTCTTGTACCAATTAGGACATCCGTTGATACACGTTTGATAGCTTTTATCATCTTTTTCTCAACATAACTTGAAAATTGATTTAATCCAGGTTCATATTGAGATAAATGTTTAGGCTTTAACAAGGGTGTATATTTTCTTATTCGATTTGCTAAAATAGCATTAAAATGAGTTGGTTTTAAACGATAATCAACTAAATCTTGTACTTTGATGTCTTTGTGTAAGTTGAAATAAGGTTGATCATTGCCTCTAAAGACAGAAATAATCGTAACAGGATGACCCTTTTCAGCTAATGTGTTAGCTAGTTGTGAAATCGATTTAACTGTACCGCCCATGGCATAGATATTATGCATGAAAAATGTGAACGACTTCATTTGAACACCTCTTATATTTTGTGAATTTTTAATTATTATATCATGACATAGATTACGAAATAGATAAACGAATATGTTAAAATAGATATATTACCAATATTTAGAAAACATCTATTTGGTTGAAATATAGATATATATTAATTTCAATTTAATTATCCTAAGATGATTAATTATAATTATATTGTACAATAGGTGATTGTTTTCATTAAAATAGTCATGTTATGGTACAATATAAAATGTTTTAAGTGTCATGTTTTAGGTAATGGATTGAGTGATTATGACTAGATTTCATGAATAATAAAACCAAGACGACATGATGTTTAGAAAAGAAAAACATTATTGATTTTATTTTTTTATCTAATTAGAAAGCGCTTTAATATAAGTCTAGATCATTTGATGTTTCATTAATCAACTAAAAAGGGGGACTGTATTTGTTATGAGTACACAACATAGCAAAACAGACGTCATCTTAATTGGTGGCGGTATTATGAGTGCAACACTAGGAACATTATTAAAAGAATTAACGCCTGATAAAGAAATCAAAGTATTTGAAAAGTTAAATCAACCTGGTGAAGAAAGTTCAAATGTATGGAATAATGCTGGTACAGGGCATTCAGCATTATGTGAGTTGAACTATACCAAAGAAGGTAAAGATGGATCTGTAGATATTAGTAAAGCGATTAAAATCAATGAACAATTCCAAATTTCTAAACAATTTTGGGCATATTTAGTTAGAACAGGTCAGTTAGAAAATCCTGAAAACTTTATCCAATCAGTACCACATATGAGCTTCGTTAAAGGTACAAACAATATTGAATTCTTGAAACGTCGTGTAGAAAGTCTTCAAAAAAATGTATTATTCGGTAAAATGGAAATTTCTGAAGATAGAAATAAAATTGCTGAATGGGTACCGTTGATGATGGAAGGTAGAACAGATGACGAACCAGTTGCAATTACTTATGATGAAACTGGTACAGATGTTAACTTCGGTGCTTTAACTAAAAAATTATTCAGTAATTTACAACAAAAGAATGTTGAAATTCAATATAAACACGAAGTGTTAGATATTAAAAAACAAAGTAATGGGACTTGGTTAGTTGAAGTGAAAAATTTAACGAATAATCAAGTAACAACTTATGAAACTGACTTTGTATTTATTGGTGCAGGCGGTGCAAGCTTACCATTACTGCAAAAAACAGGTATCAAAGAATCTAAACATATCGGAGGGTTCCCGGTAAGTGGATTATTCTTAAGATGTAAAAATCCTGATGTAATTAATCGCCATCATGCGAAAGTGTATGGTAAAGCAGAAGTGGGAGCACCACCTATGTCTGTACCGCACTTAGATACTCGATTTGTGAATGGCGAACGTTCATTACTATTTGGACCATTTGCAGGTTTCTCACCTAAATTCTTAAAAACAGGTTCATACTTAGATTTAATTAAATCAGTAAAACCCAATAATATCGTAACGATGTTATCAGCAGGTGTTAAGGAGTTTGATTTAACTAAATATTTAGTATCACAATTAATGCTTTCAAACGAAGAAAGAGTTGACGACTTACGAGTTTTCTTACCAAACGCTAAAGATGAAGATTGGGAAGTCATTACTGCAGGTCAACGTGTACAAGTGATTAAAGATACTAAAGATGCCAAAGGAAACCTACAATTTGGTACAGAAGTGATTACGTCAGAAGATGGCACATTAGCAGCGCTACTTGGTGCATCACCAGGTGCATCCACAGCTGTAGATATCATGTTTGACGTCCTTCAAAGATGTTATAAAGATGACTTTAAATCATGGGAACCAGCTATTAAAGAAATGGTACCTTCATTCGGTTTAAACTTATCAGAACATGAAGATGTGTATCACGCAGTAAATAAAGAAATTGTTAAATATTTAAAAGTTAAATAATAAAAGGAAAGCGCCTCTCTTATAAGTAGATCAACTACTAGTAAGAAAGGTGTTTTTATTAATGATTAGAATTAAATTTGATAAGCTTTTCATTAATGTTTTTGATTTCTTTTTTTGTTTTTAAGTAACTTATAAACCATATCAAGATGTAGATGCCTATGAAAATGATGGTGTATGAAACTAAACTCATCATTTTTAAGGGGAACCAACCTGCTAAGATTGCAAGGATAGTAAATGGAAAATAACTACAAATAAAATGAACAAATGTAGATTTTGTAATACTCCAATCAGTAGCATTGAATATTAGGCTATTAAATGAAAATAAAAGACCTATTAGCATCCAAATAGACATTGATATTAACATAATGATAGGCTCTGAAAAATGATGGTAATAAATTGTGCCCATTGTTGAAGACGGTGACAATGGATGATAGTGTCCATTAGCATAGAGAAAACTGAAAAAATTAGAAAGCAATAATCCAATCATTAAACTAATGAAAAGGGATTTATAAATATTTTTCATAATGATAATCTCTCCTTAATTGATTTTAAATATCTTCTAGAGGAATAAGTGTAATCATCGTCTAAGTTCTTTAAATACATACGTATTAATCCGTTTGCTTCTAATTGTAGTTTAATAATGGCATGTTGATTAACAATTTCAGACTTAGATATACGAATGAAAGTGTTTGGGAGTTGTTCTTCTAACTCATATAGTCGGTATTTAGTATTGAAAACTTTGCCATTTATTTCGGTTAAACGATCAATGTCTTCAACAGTTTGAATTATTTTTTGTACACTTTTATCCATTTGTGGTGAATGGATTTCTACAAATTGCTTTCGTTCAGTGGGGCTAATAAATAATTTTAATTGCACAGGTGTAACCTCCTCTATATCAATCATTAAAACATAATAATTATTTGGAAAAGGATAAATAAAGATAAGCGGTTAATATATAAAGCTATGTGGTTAATTATCAAAGATAATAACCACATAGCTTTATTGCTCATTTGTGAAAGTATTATATATTTTTGGGCAAAATAATTGTAAAGGTTGTACCATCTTGATGGTTACTAGTAACGTGTATTTTTCCGTGATGGAGCTGGATTATAGATTGTGTAATAGCTAGACCCAACCCGTTACTATTGTCATCTGTACTACGCTTGTAAAAGCGCTCAAACAAATGAGATTGCTCTAACGTGTCGATGATATCACCTTGATTAGTAACTTGAATTTGAATGCCTTGAGCTATTTGTTTCAATTCAATATTAATGAGTGATGCATCGTAAGAATACTTGATGGCATTGCTAATAAGATTACTAACGGCCTGATGTATCAGTCTTTCATTTCCTAGGAAATAAGTAGACTCTAAATCTGACATCAGCATAAGTGATTTTTGATCGATAGCGTAATGTTCATGTCTTACAATGTGATTGATTAATTGATCGAGTTGAATATAATCCGAAAATGTTAAATGCTGTGCATTATCTAGTTCTGAAAGTAATAGTAATTCTTTTGTTAGTTCGCTCAACTGGTTTGTAATTTGATAGATATGATTAATACTTTGTTGACGTTCGTTTTGACTTTTAGCGCGTTCTAAATCGACTAATGATTGTCTAATGTGTGTGAGTGGTGTTTTAATTTCATGTGATACATTCTGAACAAAATGTTGTCGCATTTCATCAACTTGCTTTAAAGATTGACGCATCATATCAAAGCGATATTGTAGTGTGCCTATTTCATCTTGACGGGTCTGTTTGATAGGAGTGTTAAAGTCCCCATTCATTAATCTTTCTGTACCTTGTTTTAATTGTTTAACAGGCCTAACAATGGCATAGGTTGAAGCGATGACAAGTGAAATAGAGATTAATAATAATAAAGTTAAGAGTACTGCTAAAAATAATCTAAACTCACTAAATGTTTCACCAATATCAGGACGCATAAAGACAGCGACGTTTTCGTGATGATTTTTAAATTGTAAACCTACAGTGTTATCCGTTTCATTATCGAAAAAGCCTGTTACAAAAAGTTCGAAAGGCTTATTTTTAATACCGTGATATTCGTTGCCATTTAAGACACTTTTAATATGACGTTGTGATAAGTTGTCTTTTCTAAATTTTGCACCATAGAATGTTTTCTTACCATCCTGATCAACTGTCATAATTTGATAATTCATCTGACCAAGATGTTTAAAGTAATGATTAAGTTGATTATTATTGTAACTTTCAAAATCTCTTGATTCTTTTAACATTGTCATGATTTTCGCATCATTAGACGCCTTTAAATTAAAATGGTAATAGATATTTGTCAAAATAAAACTAATAAAGGCACTGAATAATATGACAGTAATAGTATAGACAGCGATTCTGATATATAACGTTTTAAACATGATGTTCTACCTTATAACCTTGACCACGTACTGTTTTAATTGTCACGTCTGAATCTAGTTGCTGCAATCGTTGTCGCAATCGTTTTATATGTACGTCAATAGTTCTTTCATCACCTTCGTAATCATAACCCCATATTTTTTCGATAAGATGTGTCCTAGAAAATATTTGCTTTTCATTTGAAGCTAATAGAAATAAAAGTTGAAATTCTTTGTTAGGTAATGTCATCGTTTTACCATTTACTACTACTTCCATATAAGCTTGATGTAACGTTAAATTCCCAATCGTTAATGTTTCATCCGCATGGATGTGGTAACGACGTAAGACAGCCTTAATACGATAGATCAACTCTTTAACTTCAAAAGGCTTAGTTAAATAATCATCCGTCCCACTTATAAATGCACGTTCTTTATCACTAAGTGCATCTCTCGCCGTTAACATAATCACTGGTAAATCATAAACTTCTTTAATCATATGACATAATTCAAATCCATCCATCCCATGCATCATAATATCCACGATTGCAATATCGACTGGATGATTATCAAGAAAATGAAGTGCTTCTTCACCATTTGTATGGGTATATGTATAGAAATGTTCTTTTTCTAAATGTGTTACAACGTAATTTAATATTTTAGGATCATCATCTACAATAAGGCAACGATTCATATCCACACTCCTTTTTTCCTTTATTATACAATGAATAAATTTTAGAAAACAATGTATGCTTGAGTTCACATTCAGTTCACAAATGTTTCTTATGATACAACTATCAACAAACATAGTTTAGGAGCGAGTATGAATGAAATTAGCATGGAATGAAATTAAATTTTATAAGTTTAGATATGTATTAATCATGTTAATCATTGTCTTATTAAGCTTAATGGTGTTATTTATTAGTGGTTTAGCACAAGGACTAGCTAGAGAAAATGTGTCTATGTTCGATCAATTTAAATCAACACATTATATTACTCAAGATATGAAAGAACCTCAGATTGAAAAATCTCATCTATCATCAAAACAGCAAATGAAAATTAATAAGGTGATTAATATAAAGCCAACTCAAATGAATATACAAAGTTTAGAAGTGGCTGGTAATAATGATGAAGATGTACTCACAATGTATTCTCCACAAGAACAGCAATTTGATTTGAAGGAAGGACAACTACCTACAAAGAAGAATCAAATTGCAGTAAATCAAAAACTGACAGGTGAAGGTATTAAAATAGGGGATGTTATTCAGTTCAAGCAACATCAACAAACATATAAAGTCACAGGTATTCTTGATGATGCAATGTATGCACATAGCTCTATCGTATTGATGGATCAAAAGGGGTTCCAGGATATTAATAGACAATATGCGTTATTTTATCCTGTTAACACACTATCTCAACAGGAAGAAAAGCAAATAAACGATATTCCAGGAATCAAAGTGACGAGTACCGATGAATTGAAAGCAAACATCGCAAGTTATCAAGCTGAACAAGCACCTTTAAAAATGATGGTGATGAGTCTGTTCGTTATTACAGCAATCGTACTGAGTGCTTTCTTTTATGTCATGACCATTCAAAAAGTATCAGAAATTGGCATTTTAAAAGCAATAGGAATCAAAACAAGACATTTACTGACTTCTTTATTACTTCAAATTCTAATAGTGACATTATTATCCGTAGTCATTTCAGTCGGTATAATTGCTGGTATTGCTATGATTTTACCTGTGACCATGCCATTTCATTTAAATACAATAAATTATATTTTAGTGATTGGTATTTTTATTATCGTTGCTATAGTCGGCGCATTATTATCATTTATTAAAGTTGTTAAGGTTGATCCAATAGAAGCAATAGGAGGTGGAGAATAGTGTCATTACAAGTTAATCATATTGTGAAAACATTTGGTAAAGGAGATACTGAAACAAAGGTATTGAAAAATATTGATATCACAATTGAACCAGGAGAGTTTGTTATACTTTCTGGTGCTTCAGGTTCAGGAAAATCTACTTTATTATCCATTCTAGGTGGTATACTTTCTCAAACAAAAGGAGAGATTAATTACCAAGGAGAGCCATTATTTTCAAATACTCGACGTAATACTGAACGTCGTTTAACGGATATTGGATTTATATTCCAATCATCTCATTTAGTGCCTTATTTATCAGTGATGGATCAACTTACAATTGTAGGAAGAGAAACAGGAATGTCTAAAAAGGAAGCTTATCAACGAGCGTCTAAGTTATTAACGGACATTGGATTATCAGACAAATTAAATGCCTTTCCTCATATGTTATCGGGTGGACAAAAGCAAAGAGTTGCGATTATGAGAGCATTGATGAATGATCCTAAACTGTTATTAGCAGATGAACCAACAGCTAGTTTAGATGCTAAACGAGCATTATCCGTAGTAAAAATGATTAAAAAGGAAATTATAAATAATGATATGTGTGGCATTATGGTCACACATGACCAACGATTGTTTGAATATGCTGATAAAGTCATTTACCTTGAAGATGGCAAGATTGCAAAGTATATCAATTGATAGAACATTTATAAAAAAGTGTCTTATGTACGTAAGAATGTAGCGTATACAAGACACTTTTTATTTTATCCATAAAATGATGATACTTATCCAAAATGTGAGTGCAAAATATATCGTTAAAAGTAATCGGTATTGATACATCACGCCTAAAAAGTCTCTAATTAAAACAATATGGAAGAAATGATAGGGCGTATGACTGCCAACACCATAGGTTGGAATATCTAAATTTTGGGCTAACTTGAGTGCTCGCAATATATGAAACTGACTTGTGACACATACCATCTTTGGCATATTGTTGAAATATTGAAGAATAATTTCTTTAGAGTATACAAAGTTTGTGTGTGTATTAGTAGATTGTTGTTCTAATAAAATATTGTCATTAGGGACGCCTTGTTTAATCAAATATCGTTGCATTGCGATTGACTCTGGTATAGGTTCATCTGGCCCCTGTCCGCCTGATACAAGTAGTTGAGGCTTATGTTCAGAATGATGATAAATTTCAAGTGCACGGTTTAATCGTTCTTTTAACATTGGTGTCACTTCTTCAGTAAATATACCTGCCCCTAATACAATAATTAAATCCACTGATTGATTGAAATGACGTGAACCAAAGACAGATGACCATATGAGATAACAAAGAAATGCAAATAATGTTGTAAATCCAATCAAACATAGCCATAATGCAATGCCATTAATAATAAGTAACGGTGACAAGCTAATATAGAAACAAGCACTTATAAATAACGTTAAGCGCATGACGCTCAAACCCATTTGTTTAATAAATTGACGACCACGCGAATTAAACAAAATAGCATGGTGTTTAAATAAACAAAATGAGATTAAAATAAGCATAAGCACCATCAATTCATATGGAATGCTATACGTAATGAGATGAAATATTAAATTTAAGAAACCTAATATAATAGTAGAAATAAATCCTGTCACACTCAAAGTGACGTACTGGTTAATTAATAATGACAAGACAATCATGATGATAAGTAATGTTAAAATCAAAGGAATCATGCGCGCGCACCTCAATATTGTATGTACATATAAATGTAGTTGATAGTAAATAAATAAGCAACTCAAAAGTTATTGTGATAAAACTGTTTTAAAGGTTTCATTTTATAATTTTTCTTGATATCATTTATAGGATGAAAAATAAATAATTTATATAAATCAACACGGTCTTGAGGAGATATATATGACTAGACAATTAGAAGATCATATCGCATTTTTAGAAATGTTTATCAATAATGTAAATACTTTAACTGCTAAATTGTTGAAAGATTTACAAAATGAATACGGCATTTCCGTCGAACAATCCAATGTTTTAGCAATGCTTAATAATGAATCGATGACAATAAGTCAAATTACAGAAAAACAAGGTGTTAATAAAGCAGCGGTAAGCAGAAGAATTAGTAAATTATTAGATGCAGGATTAGTTGTTCTAGAAAAGCCCAATGCTAATATCGATCAAAGGCTTAAGTTTATAAATTTATCTAAAATAGGCAAGTCTTACATGGAGAAGCGTAAAACATTGATTAATGATATCGCAATGGATTTTACAAAAGATTTCTCTTCCGAAGATTTAGATCAAGTTAGACATGTCTTAGAAGTTATTAATTATCGAATGACAAATTACAGCTCTAAATTATCGTAAATATCATTAAATAAACACTATACATAATAGAAGTTTTAGGAATATAATTTGATAATAGATGAGTCATAAGACTAAATATGTATGTTGTTGGAAATCATTTAGTTATATAATGAAATTATCTGTAATAATAGAATGTATATTGATTGAATTATTGAAATTAATAATAAATTAATCGTTTTTAACAATAGATATAAATTGTAGATGTGAAATATTTTTTAAACTGACGAGTGTTTGGAAATTGAGTAGAGGTGATAAGATGAAACAGTGCCCTCAGTGTGGTGCTTCTGTGGATAAGGATGCACACACTTGTCAAAATTGTGGCCAGTCAATAAAAAAAGAAACAAAGAATAAAAGTAAGCAAAGTAATAGCGAACAACATGAAAACAGCACAAATCAATCTTCAAATAAAACGACAAATATAAAGATTAGAAAGATTGTACCAGTTGCGATTATATTTTTTATTATCATCTTATTGGTCATTTTATTTTTCCTATTAAGAAATTTTAATTCACCTAATGCTCAAACAAAAATTTTAGTCAATGCGATAGACAATGACGATAATCAAAAAGTGGCTACATTACTCAGTACTAAAGATAATAAGGTAGATCCTGATGAAGCTTCGGCATATATTAAATATATAAAAAAAGAAGTAGGAATTAAAAACTTTATTAGAGATGTCAGAAATACAGTTGATAAATTAAATAAAAGCCATTCTAGCGTGGCATCTTATATTCAAACAAGGGATGGTCAAGATGTGTTACGCGTGAGTAAAAATGGGACACGATATCTTATATTTGATAATATGAGTTTTAATGCGCCGACGAAACAACCGGTTGTCAAACCGAAAGTAGATACAAAATATGAATTTAAATCCGGTGGTAAACGTAAAAAAGTAATTGCAGAAGCGGATAAAACAACGCCATTAGGCTATTATATTCCAGGTAATTATAGTATTGATGCTACTAAAGAAACGAAGAATGGTGTGTTTAGTGGGAAACTTGACTTTGATTTTAAAGCTACAAATAGTGAGACCGTCAATGTGACTGAAGATTTTGATGAAGCACATCTCAACATTAAATTAAAAGGTGCATCTAAACTTACTGATAAATCAAAAAAAGTGATTATTAATGATCGTACGTTATCATATTCAAATTCTAAAGAGTATGGTCCATATCCTAAGAATAAAGATATCACAGTATCTGCTGAAGGTTCAGCTAAAGATAAAACTTTCGAATCAGAAACTAAGACCATTAAAGCTTCAAAACTTAAAGATAATACGACAATCACATTAGATTTCGACAGTGATGAAATTGATAAATATGTTGCTAAAAAAGAAAAAGAAGAAAATAGTTTGAAAAACAAACTCACTCAATTTTTTAGTGGGTACTCATTGGCATTAAATTCAGCAATGAATGAAAATAACTTTGATTTAATATCAAGTTACTTTAAGAAAAACACTTCATTATATGACACCATGAAACATCAATTAGAGAATAATCAATTAGTATCATTTCAAACAAATCAAGTCATAAGTGCAAGTCAAAGTGGAGATAAAGTGAAAGCGACGATCCAACAAATAAATGAAAATGGTCAATTGATTAATAAAGATTATGAATTAGAAGAAACATCCAAAGGTAATGATTTTAATTTAATTAAAGAATCTAACGAATAAATAGTAATGATGGGCGTAGGACATGTGATCTTATTTTAAATAACGAACACTGACCTGCGTCCTATTTTTATATGTAGGGAGAAAAATATTCAATTGCATAAAATAGAATGTATAGCGTAATATATTGATATATGTAAAAATCTAGCCATTTACTAAATAAATATTAAGGTGGTTTCAGAAATGAATCAGAAGGTACAATCGAAAAAGCAATCCCCTATATTTGTAATCATCTTAGGTGCACTTACAGCAATTGGTGCATTATCTATAGATATGTTTTTACCGGGATTACCAGAAATTAAAAATGACTTCCATACAACAACGTCAAATGCACAACTCACATTATCATTATTTATGATTGGGTTAGCGTTAGGAAACTTATTTGCTGGTCCTATATCAGACGCGACCGGAAGAAAGAAACCGTTATGGATATCCATGTTCATTTATACATTAGCAAGTTTAGGTATTGTCTTTGTTACTAATATCGAAGTAATGATTGCGTTACGCTTTATTCAAGGTGTAACAGGTGGGGCAGCTTCCGTTATTTCAAGAGCTATTGCCAGTGATATGTATAAAGGTAAGGAGTTAACAAAATTTTTATCATTACTCATGTTAGTAAACGGTGTTGCACCAGTTATTGCTCCAGCAATTGGTGGTATTATTTTAAGCTTCGCCGTTTGGAGAATGGTATTTATTATATTAACTGTATTTGGCATATTAATGGTTATTGGTTCTCTAACCAAAGTTCCTGAGTCTTTACAGGAAGATGAAAAAGATAGTAACGGCATTAAAGAAATGTTTAAAAACTTTAAACATCTATTAGCGACACCTAAATTTGTATTACCAATGTTAATTCAAGGATTTTCATTTATTATGTTATTTACCTATATCTCAGCATCACCTTTTATTATTCAAAAAATATATGGCATGTCAGCGTTACAATTTAGTATTATGTTTGCAGCGATTGGCATTACTTTAATTATTTCAAGTCAATTAGTGGGTGTACTTGTCGATCGAATAGAGAGACGACAATTGTTAAAAATTGTGACATATATTCAAGTACTTGGCGTTGTGATTGTAGCTATGACACTGCTTAATCATTTGAGTTTTTGGATATTAGTCATTGGATTTATTGTCTTAGTTGCACCGGTTACAGCAGTCGCAAGTTTAGGCTTTTCAATTGCTATGGATGAAAGTACAAAAGGGCGAGGCAGTGCTTCCAGTTTATTAGGATTGGTACAATTTCTATTAGGAGGACTTATGTCTTCATTAGTTAATGTCATGGGCGAACATAATGTAACACCTTATGTTGTGATTATTAGTATAACAGCAGTAATTATGATTATTTTACAGACTATTTATACGAGACTACAACGTCGAACATCATAATTGGTTTGAGTAACGATACAAAAAATAGCCAGAAAATGAGTTATATATGCTCATTTTCTGGCTTAATTTGATTATCTTTGTAATTTAATTGTATTTGCTAATAGGTTTTCAGCAATTACTTCTGGAGACTCTTTGCAACCATTGCGTAACCAATAAAATATGACACCAACTTGTCCACCGATAGAATAGGTGATGAACAATGATTTATTTTGAATTGAATTTGGATAATCTTCAATCACATTTTCATAAGCAACTTTAGTAGCGTTAAAATATTCCATTGCTAATCCTTTATTAGGATATGTAATAAATATAGCTCGATAGAATGCTTCTTTACGTTTAATATATTTCGTAACAATTAAAAAGAATTTATATAACTTAGTTTTATCGACACGCACACTTTCAAAGTTGTTATATAAAGACTTGAGTAATTTCAAATATTTAGATAAATGATAATTTTGAATTTGTTCTAATAAATCATATTTATCTTTGTAATGATCATAAAAAGTAGAGCGATTAACGCCACTATAAGCACAGATCATTTTAATCGTTATTTCGTCGAATGGGTATTCATCTAATAAATCTATCATACTTTGAATAATTTTAAATTTAGCTCTTCGTTTCATAAGCAGTCCCTTTGTTATCAATCCGACACATTTTTTTAAAGTGTCGGTGTTATTTTTATCTACATGTATCTATAATAGATAAAGTGAATTTTAAAAGCAAATAGGAGGATATATTCATGAAGAAAATGGTATTAATTAATATCATTACTATCATTGTGTTGATTGTTATCGGAGTAGTCGGTTTCTACTTCTGGAACAATGCAACGAGCTATGTTAGTACTGATAACGCCAAAGTAGATGGCGATCAAATGAAAATAGCAAGCCCTGCTTCAGGTGAAATTAAATCACTTGACGTTAAACAAGGTGAGAAACTTAAAAAAGGCGATAAAGTTGCTGAAGTTGTAGCTCAAGGCGAAGGTGGTCAATCTAAAGAGATGAGCATCAAAATGCCTAAAGACGGCACAATCGTTAAAACAGATGGTATGGAAGGTTCAATGGCTCAAGCTGGGAACCCAATCGCTTATGCGTACAATTTAGATGATTTATATATTACTGCTAACGTTGATGAAAAAGACGTTGCTGATATTGAAAAAGGTAATGACGTTGATGTTGATATCGACGGACAAAAAGCAACTGTAAGTGGTAAAGTCGATCAAATCGGTGATGCTACAGCAGCTAGCTTCTCATTAATGCCTTCATCTAATAGTGATGGTAACTACACTAAAGTATCACAAGTTGTACCAGTTAGAATTTCTCTAGATTCTGAACCATCTAAAAATGTTGTTCCAGGTATGAACGCTGAAGTCAAAATTCATAAAAATTAAGGGGGTCATTAAATGACAACGACCTTCATTATTGTTTATATTTTAATCGCGCTCATACTTCTTGGTTTGATTAATTTCTTCATCGTTAAAAGTAAGAAAAAATCTAAAAATCAAAAAGTGGAACAACGCTCAACAAAAGGTTCTGAGAGTCAATCATATCAATCTAAATTTAAAGCAAGTGATTTAGAAAAATCTGAGTCACAAACATCATCTCCAAATGATTTTAGTTCTACTTCTAATCACATTGAAGATGATAAAAGAAAACATCATTTCGAATCTATAAATGAATCGGATGATTCTATAAAGAATGAACAAGGGACGTTACGTCGCTCTGAAGACACTTCTCATAAATCAGATGTGGAGAATGAAGTTGACGAAGTTCACAAACCAATCAACCCTAACTCAGAAGAGGCTAGAGTTAATGAGAAGATTAAAAATCAACAGTCTGATTTTATCTTCGGTAAAGGTATCACAAGAGGTAAGATTTTAGCGGCAATGTTATTTGGTATGTTTATTGCTATTTTAAACCAAACTTTATTAAATGTTGCCTTACCTAAAATTAATACTGAATTTAATATTTCTGCATCAACTGGTCAATGGTTAATGACAGGATTTATGTTAGTTAACGGTATTTTAATACCAATAAGTGCTTTCCTATTTAATAAATATTCTTATAGAAAGCTATTTATTATAGGTTTAGTACTCTTTACATTTGGTTCATTGATATGTGCGATTTCAATGAACTTCCCGATAATGATGACAGGACGTGTTTTACAAGCTATCGGTGCTGGTATCTTAATGCCATTAGGTTCTAATGTTATTGTTACGATTTTCCCTCCAGAAAAACGTGGTGTAGCAATGGGAACAATGGGTATTGCCATGATTTTAGCACCAGCAATCGGACCAACATTATCTGGTTATATTGTACAAAATTATGACTGGAACTTAATGTTCTACGGTATGTTCTTTATCGGACTTGTTGCAATTGCAGTTGGTTTCTTCTGGTTTAGACTGTACCAAAGAACAACGAATCCTAAAGCCGATGTACCTGGTATTATTTACAGTACAATTGGGTTCGGCGCTTTATTATATGGTTTCTCTGAAGCTGGTAATAAAGGTTGGGGTTCAACTGAAATTGTTTCAATGTTTATCATTGGTATTATTTTCATTACCTTATTTGTTATTAGAGAATTAAGAATGAAAGCACCAATGTTAAATTTAGAAGTTTTAAAATACCCAACATATACACTAACAACAGTGATAAACATGATTGTTATGATGAGTTTATATGGTGGTATGATTCTTTTACCAATCTATTTACAAAATCTACGTGGTTTCTCAGCGTTAGATTCAGGTCTATTAATGCTTCCGGGTGCATTAGTAATGGGTGCCTTAGGTCCTATTGCAGGTAAATTACTTGATACGATTGGTATTAAACCATTAGCTATTTTTGGTATTGGCGTTATGACATACGCAACTTGGGAATTAACTAAATTAAATATGGATACACCATACTTATCAATCATGGGTATTTATGTTTTACGTTCATTTGGTATGGCATTTATCATGATGCCTATCATGACTGCAGGTATGAACGCATTACCAGCGCGTTTAATTTCTCATGGTAACGCATTTGTAAATACGATGAGACAATTAGCAGGTTCAATTGGTACTGCAATTCTTGTTACTGTAATGACTACACAAACAACAAATCATGTTGCTGCATTTGGTGAAGAATTGGATAAAACTAATCCAATGGTTCAAGACCATATGCGTGAATTAGCACAACAATTTGGTGGCGAACAAGGTGCCATGAAAGTGTTATTACAATATGTAAACAAATTAGCTTCTGTAGAAGGTATAAACGATGCATTCATCATTGCAACTATTATAAGTTTAGTAGCACTTATTTTAAGTTTCTTCTTACAAAGTAAGAAAAAAGCAGATGCATCAGCCGCTAAATCAAGAGCAGAAGACTAAGACAAATTGATTAAGACATGACTTAATGAATAAAAGTAATAAAAAGAAGATGATAAAAATTGTGTTGTGGGGGCATGATTTTTATGGGATCGGTATCGACTTCGATATCGATCCCATTTTT